>NZ_JBNNWE010000045.1:0-45979 GCF_050280905.1 Pseudomonas sp. NPDC086278 | reverse complement strand
CTCCACAGCTACAACCACTACCTGTCGCCAATAGCTATGGAGCAAAAAGCGGCATAAACACCGTAACCGGTGTCCGGGATTACTTGACCAGTTCATACCGGCTCCCCCGTTGGATCAAGCTCATCGTAATAAAACTGCTGTCCTTCCAGCCAACCTATGGCCGTCATCAACTCGGGGCTCAGGTAATACTTCCCGTCAAGAAAGAAGCCTGGGAAATGTCGTGTGCGTTCAAGACTTTCTACGATGTAGCGCTCGCCCGCCTTCATACCGGTTGCTGGGTCGATCATGATGAAGCCCTCAGATTCGCTGGTGTTGCGATAGAGGATGCGACTTGGCGCAATGTTCCATCGAGATGACTGAAAGGCTGAGTGGCAGGAAGGTGACGGTCGGTAAGCCAATAAATCGAACACTCGAAATACCATCCCGCTCCAAGCTACATGCCCCCACCATTGAGGGTGCTGAGAGGTGTGTATGAATAGCGATCCAAAGCTGCAAGGAGGGATTGGTCAAGATGACCCTATCCCTACATCACCTGATCCATTGAGCCCAGGCCGCACCGAAGTTGATCCAATGAAGGAAGAGGGGATTGACGAACTGCCGGATAACGAAGGTAAGCGCCCGCTTGATGATGACGGCGTCGGGCTTGACCCTGAGCGTGTGCGGGAGGAGACGGATAATGCGGTGATGGATAATCAGCAGGATCCACGCTAAAAGCCGGACATTCCTTCCACGACTCTTTGATGCAAGCGGGTCAGGGACGGCCCGCCATATAAGAAGAACAATGGGCTCTATCGACTCGATCTCAGTTAATGCTTAAAAGCGAGCAGTGAGATCCGAGAGCGCCAATAGAGCTGTTGATGAAGGTGTTCAGTATGATTTGATACCCTATGATTGGCGTAGCCGGTAAATGGCTTCGGTGATTCCTTGAGCATTTTTGTCCAGAGTTTCCATTGCTGCCTCGGCGTTGACTGCAGCATTCCCGGCACCGTTCCCCGAAAGCCACGTCGTAATCTCCTCAATAGCCGCACATATTGCGTGCTGGTTGTGAAGGAGCAATGTAATAGCGTCTGCCGCAGCTACGTTCGATTCAGAATTAGACGATGCCATCGGTATCTTCCTTGACTGTTCGGTTCGGGAGACTAGCGGAACTGCGAGAGCATGCCCATTTCCGCATCCTGCGCTGTCGGCAGAGCTAGGATCGCTGACCAGCCGCAGTAACCAACCCGCAAATCATGGTTGTCAAATCTTCCACGGCTACCGGTTTTCCGAGGGATGCATCAAAGCGGCCTTCCCCTTGATATTTAGTACCTTCGGCTGCACCGTAGCCTGTCAAAGCAATTGCCGGCACGGCTGCGTAATCCGGTAGTTTACGTAGCGCAGCGAGTAGCTCATGACCATCCATGTGCGGCATTCCGATGTCCGAGATAATTATATCGAAGCGTTGCGTCTGCGCCACTGACAGAGCTTTAGAGGGGTGATCGAATGCCAGGACGTGCGCGTCCTCCAACTCGAGCAGTAGCTGCAACGCTTCCAAGACCTCTGGTGAATCGTCGACGAGGAGTATGCGAATCCCAGCCAACTGACCTTGGTCGTTGTCGGGATCATTAATGGCGTGCTGATCTGGCGCTTCAGTTAGTGGAAGGTCTACGGTGAAGCGTGATCCCTTACCTATACCGTCGGAATAGGCGTGGATGCTGCCATGGTGACTTTCAACCAGTTGCTCGACCAAAGCTAAGCCTATTCCCAAGCCACCTCGGTGCTGGCCCGAAGGGCGATGGTCAGCCTGTCCGAACATCTCGAAGATACGTTCCAATTGATCCTTCGCGATACCCGGCCCAGTGTCGATCACTTCAATACGTACCGCTTCCTCCAGCTTCGTCGTGACAACTTGGACTGTGCCTTCAGCGGGGGTGAATTTGATGGCATTACTAATCAGGTTCCAAATGATCTGTTCAATCCTGGTCTGATCTGCATCGATGAACAGACTTTGTTCAGGTGTCTTGAAATGAATTTTGCATCCGGGCTCTGCTTTCAGCACGACTTGTTGAATTTCATTGAGTACGACCACGAGATCCAGTGGTTTGCATTGCAACTGCAGCTTGCCATTGCGTACCCGAGCGACGTCCATTAGGTCATCGATGATGCGCGCTTGGCTAGCTACCGCATCAGTGATGGTGGTGATCGCTTTTTGTAGCGTCGGGTCTTTCTTTGACACAGGAAGCCGACGAGCCAATTGAGCGTTTAGTTGAATGAGGTTCAGCGGATGTTTGAGTTCATGCGACATGACCGCAAAGAACTGGTCTTTTTGCTGGCTAGAATTTAGGGATGCCGTAAGGTTCCGCTGTTGCTCTTCGTGCAACTTGATATGGTCAGTCAGATCGCGCGCGATTTTGACAAAGCCTTGGAAGCCTTTGCTCGCCAATGCCGTGACCTCGCCGCTGCAATAAAACTTGCTACCATCCTTGCGTGCGTGCCAGCGCTCATCGTCACTACGACCTTTAGTACGGGCCGTTTCCAACTCCATTTCTGGTATTCCTGCGCGCTGATCCTCGGCGGAAAAGATGAAGCGAAAATGCTGGCCCTCCGCCTCGTCACGGCTGAAGCCAAAAGTGTTTCTCGCCCCGTCGTTCCAGTCAGTGATGAAGCCCTCTTCATTAAGCACGATGATCGCGTAGTCATGGGTGCTTTCTGTGACCAGACGCATTCGCTCCTCACTCAAACGAAGCTCTTGCTCAGCCTCGCGCCGTGAGGTGATATCAATGAAAGTCAGAACGATACCGCCTATCTGATCCACATTGGAACGATAGGGCAAGATTCGCACGATGTACCAGCGGTCATCGGAACTCGCGACTTCGCGTTCGATGCCCTTGAGAGTCTCGAATACTGACATGGCATCCTCGGCCATTCCGTCGTATTTGAGGCGATGAGTGATATCCAACAAGGGCCGACCGGCGTCTACCGCCAGCATGCTAAAAATATCCGTTGCTCGAGGGGTGAACCATTTGATTCGCAGCTCTCTATCAACGAAAACAGTGGCAATGTCGGTGGAACTGATCAGGTTGCTCAGGTAGTCGTTGACCTGGTCTGTTTCCTCAACCTTGATCTTCAATTCGTGGTTTACAGTGAGGAGCTCTTCGTTGATCGACTGCAACTCTTCCTTGCTGGTTTCGAGTTCTTCAGATGCTGAACGAAGCTCTTCATTGATTGCCTGCATTTCCTCGTTGGAGGCCTTCAGCTCTTCGCTCGAGACCTCCGACTGCTCAATAACGTCCTGAAGTTGCAGCTTGGTACGTTGCAACTCCCTATCGAGGTTGGAAAGCATTTGATTTTCAGACTGTACCGATGCGTTGGAACTGACGTTTTGTGCGTCTATTTGTTCCTCGGTGAACGAGATGTAAAGACAGTTCAGCTCTGTTTCAGCATCAGTGAACGGGTGTACCTCGACCTGCACCTGGTAATGCTGTCCGTCGCGTTTATGATTGATCGGGCGGGCCCGAGCGGATTGGCCGGATTGTTGAGTTTGGTAGATGGTTGTGCGTAGTTCCAGGCGCAGATCTCCGCTCACCAGCGATAGGAGATTATTGCTGACCTCGCCGGTCATGTGCTGCAGGTATCGACCAGCGCCTTGACTGATGTAGAGAATATCGGCTTCGCTGTTGACGATGATGCTGGGTGGGGAAAAGCGCTCTGCAGCCCGCTGATATATTTCGACCGTGGACGGCTTTTTCACTGGTCGTGTATCACTAGGTAGAGACGATGCAATGGTGCGCGCATACCCCCCCCGAGGCATGGCAGGTAGGCGGTGAGTATTGGGGCCGCCGCGAGCACGAAAAATGCGATTCTTCTTGTCAACGGTGGTGAAAAGTTCAGGGCAAGCATCCGCTGATTCAGAGGTGCCGAGAAAGAGATATCCACCTGCACGCAACGCAAAATGAAACATTTGCAAAATTTCGCGCTGAATGTCGCGATCTAGATAAATAAGTAGATTCCGGCAAACGATCAGGTCTATCTGAGAAAAAGGTGGGTCAGCCAACAAGCTGTGCTTGGCGAAGAGCACTCGTTCACGAATATCCTTGCGGACGCGATAGTTGGCATCTTCTTTGATGAAGTATTGCCGCAAGCGTGCGGGTGAGACGTCAGTGATGATTGCTTCAGAGTACAGTCCTGTACGTCCCGTGCTTATGGCACGGTCATCGATATCGCTGGCGAACACCTGGATTTTGAAATCAGACGACGTTTCAGCTTTGTAATCATTGAGCAGGATTGCAAGTGAATAGGCTTCCTCCCCCGTGGATGCACCCGCCGACCAGACTCGAATCTCATGAGCGCTATCGATGTCGTTTTGACGAGCGAATAACTGGGGAATCACCTCGCGTTCCAATGATTCAAAAGACTCACGGTCGCGGAAGAAATTGGTTACTCCGATGAGCATGTCATCGAGCAGCGCCTTGGTCTCATCGGCGTGCTCACAGATGTAACGGTAATAGGCGGGCAAATCAGGCTGCGTAGTTACCTGCATGCGCCGTTCGATACGGCGTAAGACCGTGGCACGTTTATAGTGCTTGAAGTCATGGCCGGTAGCTGCGCGTAGCTTGGTAAGGATATCAAGCAACGCTTGTTCTGCCTGTTCGACAGCTCGCTCATCTAGCTTATGCGGAGTACCCGGCTGGATATCTGCAGCATTTGGAAGTTGAATACGCTGGGCGTTGTGCCATAGGTTCAGAATTTTCTGCGGCATTTCTACAACTGGTAATACGAAATCGACTTTATGAGTATTGATCGCCGCCTGCGGCATCCCCTCAAATTCGGCATCCTCGGGATACTGGGCTAATGTGACACCGCCTTGCTCCTTGATACGTGACAAGCCGACAGCTCCATCAGATCCGGTGCCGGATAGCACGACACAGAAAGCGTGTTCTTTGTGAGCGTCCGCTAGATCGCGGAAAAAGAGATCAATGGTTACATGCCGTCCACTTCTAGGCTCTGGAGGCAAGCCACGAAGATAGCCGTCGTTCATCGAAAGGCGCTGCGCGGGAGAAATCACATAAACATGATTGCGTTCGATGGGCGTAGCGGAAACCAATTGAGTGACCCGCATCTTAGTTCGGGAAGCGATCAGTTTTCCCGCACTGCTTTGATGATCGGGTGACAAATGCATAACCACCACGAACGCCATACCGCTGTCAGCTGGCATGTGCTCGAAGAATTGCTGCACAGCCTGCAAACCACCTGCGGACGCTCCAATACCTACCACCGGAAAGCCTAGATGGCTGGGTTGAATATCCTGTCGCTGAGGTCGATCTGCGCTTGCATCATTTTCGGTGTTCATCACGTAAGTCCTATCGTGGTCGCGCGTTATGGAAATCACCTTTAGAGCCAGCCTGTCAGCTACGGTTGTCCATGGCGAACCACAATCTGCAGCGAGCGAACACCTCGAAAGGAGATATTCAATAATAGCCCATAGAGAGCGTGCTGGAGATCCTTTTACGTACTGCGGATGGTTTGAAGCGGAAGACAGGTTAGGCGAATTTTATCGAGGTAGATCGGCCCACTGGCGAACGCAATTCAAAGTCCTCTATAGGACAAACCCATTGATCTACGATGCCAAATTAGTTGGGAACATGACGGTGAAAGCAATGGCAAACCGCCATTCATCGACAGGCCTGAACCGTACAGATGCTTTTGTTTCTACTGCAGACATCGTGGAGATTTTCATCATGTATGAAGACAGAAAAGCACACGCATTGACGACCTGGAATCAGCTCTTGGAACACCCTGAGATCCGAATGACCGCTCCAGAACAGTACGACGAATTATTGCGCCTCGCTGAGGAGTATTGCGAGGAGGGATTTATCACCCGAGAGGATCGTCGACGGATGATCGAGAAGGCTACTGCGAATTATCGGCGGGCAGTGGAGGGCTCGGCCAAGGCACTTAAGGGCATGCGGGCGCAATCGCAGGGCGCTCACCTGTCCGAAGATATTAGATGATGGTCGGCTTGCGTGCTGAAATTACGTGTCGCGCAGGTCATCCAGGGATGAGCTGATTGAGTGGCAACCGACAAGGTAAACACAAAAGACACTAGCTAAGATGCTTTCTATCCACTGTCGGCCTCACCACAACTTTCGCGGGCAAAAGACGTAAATGACTACAGCAATGTGCGGAGAAGGCTTTTACATTTGCAGGCCTCCTAGATCGGATTTAGATGTTTTGGCTTGACGAGGTGGTTGAACGGAAAGCAACTCGTTCGTGCCGGCTGTGTCGAGATTGACCTGATCATTTTCACCGAGAGAGCTGTACTGATCCCGGAGCTCTCGAAGGTCTTTTGAGCCCATCTTCTCCAAGCACAACGTCGCGTTTTGTGTGTCTTTAGTGGCTCGAATCAATTCGTCGATTTTGAGATGCAAAATGTCGTTGTCACGGTTTTGCGTGTTCTGAATAAGAAAGACCATCAGGAAGGTGATGATGGTCGTTGACGTATTGATGATCAGCTGCGGACTTCTCTATCACAGGAATCAGCTTCATCTAGGTGAAACCCTGAGAAGTTTGCTGGCAGTTCTTCCCCCTCTGTAAGCCCGTTTTAGCTCAAAGGGTCGACAAGGTGAAAAACCATACAATTCTTTGTACGCGATACCTTGACGAAAACGAGTCAGCAGACTGGATCTGACAGGCCACCCGCCACTAGGTCTACGAGCGCAGTTCATTCTCGCGGGGTTAGGCGCCTCCTCCTACTTTTTCGTTCCGGTATCTGATTTTCGTCAGACATTTTGAACCTAACTCGAATTCGGTCGCTCAATTGGAAAATGGTCGGGGGAAGCAGAATGAACGCTTTCAAGAACCAACTGACATTCACGCAAGAAATCAAATTGCTCGCCTTGGCAGCTTGGCAACGTGCACTGGAAAACCGTGAATTGCGAATGGATAGCCCAGACGCCTATCACGACGAACTGCTGCGCCAGTCGGATGAAATGGATCGCCTCGGCATACTCAGCTGGGATGAGTGGCGCGACTTGCGAAGAGAAGCGGACGTGGCGTACCTCCGAGCAGTCGCCGGAGACGATTACCACTGAGGTTATTCAAGTTATGTCCATCGCCAGTGACACAGTCCAGTACCTGCGTAACAACGCATTGGTGATAACCACAGCGGAGTCGTGTACGGCGGGCAAGATCATCACGCTGTTATCCGAGATAGAGTGTAGCGGCGAATTTATTGAATGTGGTTATGTCGTTTACTCGCCCCAGGCTAAAGAGCGCCTACTCCATGTCAGCCCGCAGACTATCGAAACCTTCAACCTGACGAGCGTCGAGGTGGCGAGAGAAATGGCTAGGGGGGCCTTGCGAGATAGCACCGCGAATGCCGCAATCGCGACTACGGGAATTCTCGGGCCGGACGATGTCGATGGCATCCCTGCAGGTACGATTTGTTTCGCTTGGGCGTTTCAGGCAAATAATGAATGCTACGTCTTCAGTCATGAACACCGGTTCTTCGGAGGACGTTGTCAGGTTCAGGCACAGGCGACGGAATATGCGTTGCAGTGGCTACCGCATTTTCATCGCCTTGCGCGCGCTGGCGAGAAGGCCTAAGCCTGATGAACGAAGACTCCGATAACGCAGATATGAGAAGCCGCGAACATCCGATTCGCGAGGACATGGCCTATCAATTGAAGGTCTGGCGTTTCGAGCGCGTTGGCTGGTACGTATTGGTTTTAGTCGTGTTGATGGGGTTAGTGGGCGTCTTTTCCAGAGGCTTGCTCAGTTCAAGAGATGTCCGCAGTGAGGACGGTAAAGTCAGAGTGGAATATGAAATGTTTCATCGCAATGGCTCAACTAACTCGATGAAAATTACTTTGAGTTCAACGTCAGATTCTCAGGTAGAGCTGGAGCTCGCAGGTCAGCTATTAGAAGGCTTCAGTGTTGAAACTCTTCAACCCGAACCTCTGCGCTCAAGAAGTTCTTCACATGGCATCAGGCTTTGGCTACAGACCGACCTCGATGGTCAAGCGACGCTGTACATCACTCTGCGAGGGGATGGCCTTGGCTTCTACCGCAGTCAAATCTCGTCACCGGGCACCAACAGCTTAAAGCTTGTGCAGTTCATTTTCCCTTAGGTGATTTATGGATTCGGTTTTGCGTGCAGGTGCGATGTATGTGGCCCTCATGGTGCTCTTCAAGATCGCTGGGCGGCGCTCCTTGGCGGAACTGACGACGTTCGATTTCGTCCTATTGATGATGATTGGCGAAGCTACGCAGCAGGCGCTGCTAGGTGATGATTTCTCGCTGACCAATTCGATGATAGTCATCGTCACGTTGATCGCTATCGACGTCGGATTGTCCTTGCTCAAACAGCGCTCGGGATGGATTTCACGACTGATCGATGGTGAGCCCACCATCATTGTCGAAAACGGAAAGCTCCTTCATCAACGATTGCGTCATGCTCGATTGGTTGAAGCTGACGTCATGGAAGCTGCGCGATCCAGTCAGGGGATAGAGAAGCTGGAAGAGATCAAGTTCGCGATCATTGAGCGCAACGGCAAGATTTCCATCATTGCCCGAGAGAATTAATTTCTGACGCTCACATGCGTCCCGAGATTTGCTTGGAACACCCTGATTGGAATGCGGCCTAAGAATTAACTATCTGAGGAGGGTTACATCATGTCTGAAGCTACCAGCTATTTCGCGATTGCTGTCGCCGTGATCATTCTGCTCGTCGATCTTTGGGCGATTGTTAGTGTGTTTCGAAGCGACAAAACGGTAGGGATAAAAGCCGCGTGGGCGCTTGGCCTCATTATCTTCCCAGTCTTAGGTTTGATCGTTTGGGGTCTTGCGGGGCCTCGTGGGATCAAAGAAGGCCCATCGTCGCCAGAACACAGCAAAGGTTAGTCACTATCCGTTTGTCGTTCGCGCTGAAGGTTTTTGAAATTAACCCTGGCGCACTTGCTTCAGATGTTTGTGGGCTGGCATTCGGACTATCACCGAGTGACAGCAGCCCTTATTCGCCTGAGGAGAATGTCATGTTCCTACATAACAAACGACTTCAATACACCGTGCGCGTTGCTCAGCCCAATCCTGGGTTGGCCAATCTTCTACTGGAGCAATTCGGCGGAGCTCAAGGGGAGCTCGCGGCGGCGTCACGCTACTTCACGCAGGCATTGGCAGAAGATGATCCTGGCAGGAAGGATCTCCTTATGGATATCGCTACCGAAGAGCTCAGTCACCTTGAGATCGTCGGCTCGATCATCGTGATGTTGAACAAGGGCGCCAAGGGACGAATGGCCGAAGGTGTCGAGGAAGAAGGCGAGCTATACCGCGCCATCAACGGAGCCGGTAACGACTCTCACATCACGAGTCTGTTGTATGGCGCAGGTGCTCCTTTGACTAACTCGGCAGGCGTACCTTGGTCGGCGGCATACGTCGATACCATCGGCGAACCCACAGCAGACATGCGCTCGAATATCGCCGCCGAGGCGAGAGCGAAGATTGTTTACGAGCGTTTGATGAATGTCACCGACGATCCCGGAGTGAAAGAGGCACTGGGATTTCTGATGACACGTGAAATCGCCCACCAGTTATCTTTCGAAAAAGCACTGCACGCCATCCAGCCAAATTTCCCTCAGGGCAAACTGCCGGGCATGCCGGAGTTCACCAACGTCTACTTCAACATGTCACAGGGCGAAGGCAGCACTCGCGGCCCTTGGAACGAAGGGGACGATTGGGACTTCGTGGAAGATCCGGCGCCCGCAGTGGATGGTGGGGACGGCACCGCCTCTGTGCAATTGAGCGCTGAGGACGAGGCGTTGCTCATGGATATGAAAGCAAGGACGATGTCCGACCCAGACAGCAATCCGATCACAGGGGCGGACTTAGGGGCGGGGGTACAAGGCGAACCTCAACCTTGAAGAGCAGCCGCACGCCCTCTGGCGTGCGGTCTTCCATCTTAGTCAGAGGGGAATCACATCATGGTTAACAAAAAATCAGCGCGTCGGAATTTAACTGGCCCTGAGATGCTCTTTGCCACCAGCGTCGCTTTTGAACGTGACGCGCAACGCGTATCCAGGCAGTTCCTACGGTCGCTTTCCGTATCTACTGAAAAGTACGATTCAAAAAAATAGGAGGTATCCGTGCCCGATCCGTTGACCTCATCAGGCGCACCGCCTCGCTCCTGGTTCGCCCGGTTCTCAGGAACTGGGTGGGGCGGGCGCGCCTTCTGGTCAATTTTGATTTGCGTAACATTGTTCTTACTCATATGCGGGTATGGCGCCTTTGTCGGCGCCAACAAACAAAATCTGCACTTCGCTTTTCTCGGTGGCATGTCAGGTTTCGCTGCGACGGCCATGGGAGCTGTCGTAGCGATTGCGTTACGAGACATCGCCACCCGTACTCAAGACACCATGCTGGGCTTCGCCGCCGGCATGATGCTGGCCGCCAGTTCCTTCTCGCTCATTCTCCCTGGTATCGAAGCAGCTCAAGCACTTTGCGGAAACCAATTGCTCGCAGCATGCGTAGTTGTGGCGGGATTGGGATTGGGCGTAGCGCTGATGGTCGGTCTTGATCGTTTTGTCCCACACGAACATGAGAAAAGCGGACGCAGGGGGCCGGACGCGCAGCGCATCAATCGTGTTTGGTTATTCGTCCTGGCAATCACACTGCATAACTTGCCGGAAGGCATGGCCATTGGTGTGAGCTTCGCAAACGGCGACATGAAGGTCGGGCTCCCGCTAACTACAGCTATCGCTATTCAAGATATTCCCGAAGGCTTGGCTGTCGCACTGGCGTTACGTGTGACAGGCATCTCATCGCTTCGTGCAGCGCTTATCGCGGTGGGTTCAGGATTGATGGAACCCATTGGCGCCGTTGTTGGATTGGGCATTTCCAGCAGCTTTGCATTGGGCTATCCCATTGCGCTCGGCTTAGCAGCAGGAGCCATGATTTTCGTGGTGTCTCATGAGGTCATTCCGGAGACTCATCGCAACGGTCATGAGACCCCGGCGACTTTAGGACTGATGCTCGGTTTTGGGGTGATGATGTTCCTGGATACCGCTTTGGGTTAGCGATGAAGCCTTTTATCCGTCACCCTGAAAATTTTCGGAACACCTTTTAAATCAGGCTGGTCATTCTTCATGCACGGCAAATTTTGCATGCATGTCGATCCCATGCGGACGCTCACCAGGCGACGCCAATACAGACCAGAAGGAAGTTAGAAATGGCTAGAAAAACCGTCGAAGACTTGTTTATCCATGAACTCTCTGATGTTTACAGTGCGGAAAAACAAATCACCAAAGCGTTGCCGCGCTTGGCGAAAGCAGCGACCAATCCACTGTTGGCAGAAGCATTTACGGCGCACCTAGAGGAAACTCATGGGCAGATTGAGCGCATTGATCAACTGGTCGAGCTGACCGGTATCAAACTGAAGCGCATGAAGTGCGTGGCCATGGAGGGACTTGTCGAAGAATCGAAAGAGCTGCTGGAAGAGATCGATAAGGGAGCTGTCCTCGACGCAGCATTGATTGGTGCGGCGCAAAAGGTGGAGCACTACGAAATTGCTGCCTACGGCACCTTGATAGCAATGGCCAAGCATCTAAAGCTCGACGACGCGGCAGCCTTATTAGCAGCAACGCTTGCTGAAGAAAAAGGTGCGGACGAGAAACTGACCAAGATTGCGGAGCAAGGTGGTAATCAAGCGGCGACCATGGATTCTAAATAAACGGTATCAGCAAACGTGCTGGTCGACAAAGGCGAGATTTCGTCGACCAGCCTCGATAGAAAATCATGATCAATTCAAGCTCGATCCAGTTCTGGCGAGCTTGATGCGCTGATCCATGGTGCCGAATTTTCCTAACTAGCTCCAGGATAGCCAAGCAGGAGAAAACGATGATTGATGAATCGGTAATTCGCGAAAGGGCGTATGCACTCTGGGTAAAGGATGCTTGCCCTGAGGACGCTGATCTTTTTTATTGGTTTCTTGCTCGAGAGCAGCTTGAAACAGCGCTCAAGAGAACTTCCGTCGAGAGTGATGTGTGCGATGGAAACGATAAGTTTTTTAACAAAATCGGCAAGAAAAAAAATGAAGTAAATTTACGTTCCAGGAAGCGAGAGTCGGCGTGAGAACGATGTTCCCTACTTTTTATGACCGCCAATTAGTCAGGAAGAGTCAACGGGCAATATTTTCGGACAAGTGCTACGCCTGTATCGACGCATCCATTTGGCTCTTCACGCAGCTAAGCTACGAGCTTGCGTTGCGAAAATTTCCGCAAATGCAGGCCAATCATTAGAGGGCTGTATGGATGCGATTGATTCGGCGCTTATGGCAGCGCGTGCCCAGTTCGCGATTGCCATAAGCTTTCATATCGTGCTGGCAGCCTTCACCATTGGCTTGGCCAATTTTCTCATGGTGCTGGAGGCACTGTGGCTGTGGCGCAGGCGAAGGATCTACTTGGATGTCTACCTTTACTGGCTAAAGGTGTTTGCGCTCAACGTTGCGGTAGGCACAGCGTCGGGTCTGATTTTGGAGTACCAATTCGGATTGAATTGGTCACGCCTCTCGACCCAGGCGGGAGACATTCTTGGCCCGTTGATGTTCTACGAGGTACTGGCGGCATTTTTCCTGGAAGCGGGTTTTCTCGGCATCATGTTGTTCGGGTTGAAGAAGGTGGGCCCTAGGCTGCATTTCTTCGCCACCTGCGCCGTCGCACTTGGATCTTTGATCAGCGCCTTTTGGATCCTGTCAGCCAACTCCTGGATGCAAACACCCGCCGGCTATTCAATTGGAGCTGGTGGACGTTTTATTGCCGAAAACTGGTGGGCGATCATCTTCAATCCTTCGTTCCCTTACCGGCTTGTGCATATGACATTGGCCGCGATTATAGGCAGCGCCTCGCTGGTGGCCGGTGTTAGCGCTTGGCAGTTGTTGCGTGTGCCACAGAACCCGCGAGCCCGGCTTGCCTACTCCATGGCGTTGTGGGTGGTTGCGTTGCTGACGCCTGTGCAACTACTGGTAGGCGATCTGCATGGTGAGCACAGCCTTAAAGTTCAGCCGCAAAAGGTTGCCGCCATCGAAGGTTCCTGGACACGACCGGCGGAAGGAGAGGGGGAACCATTACGTTTATTCGCCATTCCAGATATGGCTGAGCGACGCAACCATTGGGAAGTAGCGATTCCGCGCGTAGCGTCGTTGTACTTGCGACATGACCTGAGCGGCACTATTGCAGCGCTTGATGAATTCCCGCCTGAGGACATACCACCTGTGCCCCCCGTGTTCTTCGCTTTCCGTATCATGGTCGGATTGGGACTATTGATGCTGGGGCAGGGGTTAATCAGTCTGGTATTACGCTGGCGGCATCGCTTGTACTCTGCGCGTTGGATGCTGCGAGGGAGTGTGCTAGTGGCGCCTGCTGGATTTCTGGCAATGCTAAGTGGTTGGGTTGTGACAGAGGTTGGCCGTCAGCCCTTTACTGTCTATGGATTGATGCGAACTGCTGACAGTCTTTCTTCGGTGTCTCGTCAGCAGGTGGTAGGAGCAACGTGGACAATTTTGGCGCTTTATCTGGTGATCTTCGGCGTGGGTTTCTGGGTACTGCTACGACTTTTGCGGGAACCACCTCACGAAGACGAGCCTGGGCCTCAACCCTCTTTGGCCAACGAGACGGGTAATCCTGAGGGCAAACATCGATGATGGACAATGACTGGATAACACTACTGTCCGCTGCGGCGCTGGGGTTTTCGGTTTTGAACTACGTGCTGTTGGATGGCACTGATCTTGGTGTGGGGGTGCTGCTGGGCCTTACTCGTTGCAGCAAGCACCGACGTGCCATGGCGGTGACTATCCTTCCGATTTGGGACGCTAACGAAACGTGGCTAGTGCTCGGTGGCGGCGGTCTGCTCGCGTTGTTTCCGCTGGCTTACGCTGTCCTGCTGCCGGCGCTTTATTTGCCGTTTATCGCGATGTTCCTGGCATTAATTCTTCGCGCGGTCGCGCTGGAGTTTCGCGATTACTCGAAAAGCTATCGTATGAAGCGCAGGGTCGATGGCTTGCTGCTGGTAGGTTCACTGCTGGCCGGGGCAACTCAGGGGATTGTGTTGGGAACGCTTGTACAAGGGGTGCCGAATCAGGATGGGCAGTACAGCGGGAACGGCTGGGAGTGGTGGGGCCTATTTCCGCTGTATTGCGGCGCTGTGCTCGTAGTGGGTTATATGTGGTTGGGCGCCTGCTGGCTGTATTGGCGTACTGTCGACGATCTGCAATGTAGGTCAGGTCGACAGGCAAGGGCGTTGGCCATCGTGACCATAATGCTTTTGGCCGTGCTGGTGGCCTGGACAGCGACGCTGGATGCTCAATATGCGCAACGGCTTTCCAATCGACTTATTTGGTTGCCGGCGGCAATGCTGCTTACTGCATTGCTGTTCAGTTTCGCCTTGAGCTTTCGAAGCCGCCGGCAATATCTGCCGCTATTCGCCGCACTGGGAATTTTCATCTTGGCATTCGCATTGATGGTCGCAGCGCTCTTTCCATTGATTGTCCCGCCTAACCTGACCTTGCAAGAAGCAGCCTCAAGTCCCACCAGTCAGATTTTTATGCTGGTCGGGTTCGCCATGCTGATCCCGGTGACGCTCCTCTACAACACCTACGGCTTCAGAGTGTTCAGCGGAAAGGTTCGCGCCATTCGTGATTGACTGCAATATCTCAACCTTGGCCAGCCCAATACCGATGTACGGCGCCTTGCGAGCCTTGCACCGGATCTTGGTCGGGAAACGGCAGCGTGTCGATGCTCGCCAGTTGAGCATTGGTGGGGGCCTCTCGGCAGATATCTGCACGTTGCCCCGACGGATAGGCACCGACTACCAGAAAATCTTCACTTGAATCTAAATTGCAATGGCCGGTGCCGGCAGGCAATAGCAATACGTCGCCTGCACCGACTTCAAGTACATGACCCTCCGGGCCGCCCAGCATCAGTCGAGCTCGACCGCTGGCGATGCCAAGCACTTCATGACCTTCGGTATGGTAGTGGTGGTAGCTGTAAATCCCATATCGCCATTGTGATGGCCACCCATTGGCGATGAAGGTTTGCTCGAACAGCGCAGCCGGATCATCGCCCTGAATTGCAATCGCGTTGGGGTAAATGAGTACCGGCAGGCGCGGGTTGTTGGGAACCCATTGGTTGCGTTCAAACATCAGGGTTTGCACGGTAGCTGTCTCAGCTCGCAGTTTGTTCATTCAAGGATCCTCCGAAACCCTGATGTGGCAATGGAATTTCACACATCGATCTGCAACTCCAAATCAGCATTATCCAATGTGCGGGCGTGGGCCACCGTACCGTTCAAGCGTTCTCCCGAAGAGAGAATCATGGTCAAGGAGTGAGCTTTGTGTAGATCATCAGGTATTGGGGATAGCACCTGCACCTGGAAGGCACCTGGCGTGATGGGAGTGATGAGTACGTCGCAATCAATAGTTTTGGCGATAGGGCCGAAAAGGGTGTCGTTTAAGTAATTCAAACGTGCGCGCTTAGTCATGGATATGTCCTCTGACGCCAGGTTTTTAAAGCATCATTTTCGTGCTCCATTTGTGTGGTAGACGACACCCACGACAGATGAGTTCAACGCCATGGAGTCATGGTTCCTTGCTTGATGCCTTCAACCGTGCGCTCTGGGCATCCCTGGACGCGACCTACAATCGTGGCGGAGCGACCAAGATCGATGGAGACTGGCAGGACAACAAGCAGGAAAACGGCCTGCTTGGTGCCAGCGTCGGTTTCATGCTATCGCCTCAATTCGGCGGACTGATCGCGTATTCCGATACGATTTCCGAAAGAACTGGATATCCGGACGTAAATACGTGGACGCTACGCCTCCAATACGCCTGGTAAAAAGCCTTGGTGGTAATAGCGGGCAGTGTCATGTGTACGTCAATGACCGAATGCGGTCGGTGTGTTCGCTGGATGCTTACCACCTATCCTCCTGATATCGTCGAGAAGAATGGTGACGATCAGTACGGTGATTGCAGTGGCGGGGTGCCTCGCTCACCAATGGATTATTGGCGATTGGTATGCTACGGGCAGTCCCTTAAGAAACTCAGCCAAAACGGTTCCAGATTGGCGCTGCGGTTGAACCCGATATGCGTCAGGTGAGTTTCCAGTACGATTAAAAGGGCGCTTTTCGGTGAGAATTCTCTCTCCCATTGGACTCGATGACTTTTGATTGGGTGGTCTGAACGGTGGTAACGAGAAAGATAAGCTCGAGGCGCACGAAGCCTCCAAAAATATGCGACGGGCCCACGGCAAGTGCAACGTTTCAGCAAAATCATCGTGAAATGTCCTGTCGATTAATCCGTCGTGGAATTTTTGACTACCTCCGCATATGAACAATACTTAATGGAAACTGCTTTCAGGACGAATACCATGATCTCCGCCCTTGAGCTCCGACATATGATTGAGTGTGGCTTTCTACCATTGTCCTGCACATGCACGACAAATGCGGATGGCTCGTTGATGATTAAGGTTATTGATCCTTCAACAGGCAATGTGGAGCTTTTGGTGACGGGTGTTTCGACGCCAGCGCTCACGTCTAGCAGGGCGATTGCCGGTCTAATTGGCGAGCTACGCAGTGAGATGGCGGCACGCAAAACCAGGTTCGAATCGAGCGAGCGCAGAGCCCACGAGCGTTGAGCAGATCCATGCACAAGGGTAGCCGTCCATAACTGCCTTTGATGTCAAACTGGTATCAGCCATACTATGGCTTCATTTTCATGGAGCCCGTCCCGTGTCCTCCGATAGAACACAGCAACTTGAGCAAGCACTTCTAGCCGTCATCGCGGCAGCCACAAAGATGGGTGTGAGCTGTGATGCACTATGTGCAGAAGCGGTTGGCGGCCTGATGGCAGATCGTTACTGGCAGTGGTCGCTCACGGAGCATAAAAACGGCGCTGCTGATGAGATAGAGGAAGCACTCACCAAGCTTCTGATGAGAGGAGTTACAAAGTCGAGCCCGACCTACCTCGCATCTCCGATCCCATGAGTCAGGCTTTGTGAATCGCAATGCCGGGCTGCAACACAGTCGCCATAGCGATCACGAAATCATCAAGCGACCACGGCTTGTGCAGATAGATGCTAGAGGCTGGAACAGCTGCAGGATCTATCAAATATCCAGAAGTCAGGATTGCTGCAATAGATGGCCATCTACTACTTACCATCTCGATGAACTCGATCCCCTGGATCTGGCCAGGTACGCCGTGGTCTGCGATCACTAGACGGCACTGTTCATGAGTTTGAAGCAGATAGGTTAACGCATCATCTGCCGTCTCAAACGAGATTGCCCGTCCTCCGACTTCCGACACAATTTCTTCCATTAGTGCTCGCAAGGTCGGATCGTCTTCGATGACGATCACCGATCCTTCGATAGGCAAGAAACCTTCCCACTGGACGATCAATCAAAGATCCCTTAGCCGAGCGCTCCTGGCCGGCGTCTGATGAGTCAGTCTCTGAGTTTATTCGCATTTCGGTATTTTGTGATCCTTCTTCCGATTGGTTTGATGACACAGATCACATCTAGACTTGAGTACCTGAACGAACTGAATAGGCGAGGCCGACCAGGGTGGAAAACCGTTACCATTTTCGGATCGCCCCCCAAATGAAAAAAGGACGAGAGCTTTCGGTAAAAAACCGAACCATCTCGTCCTTTTCACTACCGGTAGACTTAGGTAGTCAACAGTATTGCGCTGCTATTGCTCTCCGGAATGTCGATGTGGCTATCGCCGGGTGTCAAAATGACTTTTCGGCAGTCCTCTTCTTTTTTATCAAAGATTTTATATCCCTCAGCGGCCTGTTCCAGTGACATGCGATGGCTGATGATGACTTCCGGTGAAAGACGACCAGTCTCGATGTGTTCGAGGAGCTCAGGTAGGAAACGATGCACATGGGTTTGACCCATTTTGAAGGTCAGCCCCTTGTCGAATGCGTCTCCGAACAGGAAGCCATGAATGAACCCTGAATAAACGCCAGGAACACTGACGATGCCGCCGCGTCGAACGGCGGCGATGCACTGACGTAAAGCCTTGCCGCTGCTGCCCTCAAGCTTGAGTGTCGCGAGAACTGTTTCCGTCGTACTACCTTTTGCTTCAAACCCGACCGCATCCACGACGCCATCAACTCCGCGCATTCCTTTGGTTTGTCGAATGATCGTATCTGCGGGATCGTCGTCTTCATCGAAGTTGATCGGAATTACACCGTATGTTTTCCGCGCGTATGCCAAGCGGTATGGATGGTGATCGACCATGAAAATTTGGTCTGCACCGAGCATCCTTGCACAGGCCGCGCTCAACAACCCAACGGGGCCTGCACCATAAATGGCGATGCTCGAGCCATTACCAATCCCCGCGTTCGTTACAGCCTGATAAGCAGTTGGAAGGATGTCTGAAAGGAAAAGAACCTTTTCATCCGACAGCGTCCCCGGCACTTTAAACGGCCCGGTGTTGGCTTTAGGTACGCGCACGTATTCGGCTTGCCCGCCAGGCACACCTCCGTACATGTGACTGAAGCCGAACAGCGCGGCTCCTGGTGGTATTGCCTTTTTATTTATGATCGCTCCGCGCCCTGTATTTGTTGTTTCGCAGGCCGCGAACAGATCCATTGCGCAGAAGAAACAGCTGCCGCAGGCGATTACAAAGGGAATTACCACGCGGTCGCCGGGTTGCACGGCGGTCACAGCTGAGCCTGCCTCTTCAACTATCCCCATGAATTCATGGCCGAAGATATCGCCATGCTCGACAGTTGGAATCTTTCCCCGATAGAGATGGAGGTCAGATCCGCATATCGCCGTCGCGGTAACCCGAAGAATGATGTCATCACTGTCCTCAATAACCGGATCGGGAACCGTGTCGACTTTGACGCTGTGCGCGCCGTGATAGGTGAGTGCTCTCATGACGTCTTACCTACTTCAGCTGGATGGTAAGTGGGAGAGGAGGATCGAAGAAAGTAAGTTCAGAGTGATATAGACGCAAATGACTAGCGGTCGTCTTAGTAGGCACGCACCTGATTTTTTAAACCTAATGGAGCGGAAGTAGGTCGACTGCAGGAGTCAGTAACTCAGGTAGTCGGAGGTGACGTTAATGATCGGTGTTGTCATACCTGCCCACAATGAAGAGCACCACATTGCTGCGTGTTTAACATCGGTTCTATTCGCCGCTGAGCATCCTGCATTGGCAGGCCAGCCGGTCTACGTAGTCGTCGTTTTAGACAATTGCTCTGATCAGACCGAACAGATCGTTTCAGCACACGGTGTAAGCGGGATCGCGGTTTCTTTTCAGAATGTGGGTAAGGCGAGAGCAACCGGCGCAGATCATATGCTGGCCGCTGGCGTGAAATGGCTTGCCTTCACCGATGCCGACACCGTAGTGCCACATGATTGGCTGGCGCGTCAGATTGAGTTCAAGGCTGATGCAGTTTGTGGGACAGTCGAGGTGGATAGCTGGAATATCCATGGAGATTTAGTTCGCTCAAAGTACATGGAGCTTTACCAGTTTATCGAGAATCACCGGCACATCCACGGCGCCAATCTTGGACTGAGTGCCGAGGCCTACCGGAACGCTGGCGGGTTCCAGCATCTCACTGCACACGAAGACGTCCATTTGGTTGCTGACCTGAAGCGGGTTGGTGCTCATATCGTTTGGACAGCCACGAATCCGGTAATAACCAGCGCCCGCAAGGATTACAAATGTCGCGGAGGGTTTGGAGAGTATCTGGTTAATCTGGGTGCCTCACTGGGATTGCCTGCGCTTGATCCACAGGTTAGCGCCGGCGTCTCTCTTTGAAAGTGCTGTCGGAAGGAGGTGGCTAGTTGGAGTACATCGATTACCTGCAATGGCCAGCCATGGTAGTGACGGTAGCCTCAGCGTGGTTCATCGGTTCGCAACGAGCGTATAGGCGCATGATCGCCTTTTGGGGATATATCACCAGTAATGCGCTTTGGGTGATCTGGGGGCTTCACGCCGACGCTTACGCGCTGATCCTGCTCGAATGCATACTTTTGGGGATGAATGCCCGAGGCTTCAGGAAGAACCTCAATGCTTCCGAGTCATCAACCTAAGACATGTAGCTCGAATGACTTTGACCCTACGTAGCCCGAAGCGATTACGGATTAGTGTACTGAGAGATCATTGTTCACGCAGGAACTCGATTATTTCTCTCGCGAGCTCGTCGGGCACTTCCTCCGCCATGTGATGCCCACAGTCGAGCCCACGACCACGTTGTCGTGTTGTCCACGGTTCCCACACGCCTAAAACATCGCCGTACAGAAGCTCAAGATCATCACGTAGCGACCATAAAATCATTGTCGGGCACTCGACCCTGCGGCTCTCGCGGCGGTCGACTTCATCGTGAATACGGTCGATTCCAAGGCCTGCTCGATAATCTTCGACCATGCCATGAACGGTTGCTGGATCATGGATAGCTGCTTGATAGTCTCTGTAGGCGTCTGCACCCATCGCCTCGGCTGTGCCGCCGTACCATCGATCAGGGTCGGCCAGGATTGCCTGCTCCGGTTTTTCGAGTTGCCCGAAGAAGAACCAATGCCACCATTTCGTCGCGAACTGGGCGTTACAGCGCTCGAGAGCTTCAAGTATCGGTACACCGTCCAATATGCCTAGATGTGTGACGGCCTCGGGATGATCCATAGCCGTGCGAAAGGCGGTGTAACTACCTCGATCATGGCCAATTACGGCGAACCGCTGATAACCCAGATGTCGCATTAGGGCGATGCAATCCCGGGCCTTAGCGCGCTTGGAGGAGCCTGCATGATCGGATGTATCCTCAGGCTTTGATGACTGGCCAAAGCCTCTTAGATCAGGGCAGACAACATAATGATTTTTTGCCAAGAGTGGAGCAACGCGATGCCAGGTCGCATGAGTCCTAGGATGCCCATGGAGTAATAAGACGGGAGAGCCGCTCCCACCATGCCTGACTCTGAGGGTTGCCTCTGGGAGTTTTACGATATCGAGCGAAAAGTTATCGAACATTCCAATGTCCTTGGCGGTGTCCACTGCTCTTCGATTAGCAATCACCCTGCTGGCTGACTATGTTTCATTGGGGCTTGAGTTTTTCTTGAGCCCTCGAAGGTTCATCAGGAAAAGACAAACCTGTAATACGATCAATGCATACGCGCCTGCGTAAAATCCCCAAATCACCCACAAAACGTTGCTCACACTGAAGCATACAAATCCGATCATCCGCCGTCCTGGCCGCTGCGATCCGATTAGCCATGCGGCGAGAACGGTAACAACCATCGCTGGCCATTGAATCCAATCCAGATAAGCCAAGTTATCCCCCCGGTACAGTTCAGCGAAGTGAATCGCAAGGTCGATGCCACGTTAGTTATCGGGCTTCTGATGGTTGGATGAGGTTTTCGATTTGCCGAGAATGTAGCAAGGATGAAGCTGCCCGTTGGGGTGGGTTGTGACGACCACAGATATCAATGACCAGCCTTCTTGAAGCTTTAGATTTGCTTCGTTGGTTGATAGCGCTTCCATTACTTGGATTGTTTCAGATAAATGCATTTCGACTTTCTCAAATTCTAGTGATCAAACATTAGGTGTCGAGCATGAATAAGGGTTCCTTTATCGCTGCCTCGCTCAGTGGATCATTCGCGATAGCGCCTGGTCTACATTGAGACCATCGCTTGAGGGTGAACCAGTGAGCAAAATCATCTGCGCACATGACTTACAAATCGACCTTCAAGGTGCGAATGACGCCGATTTATTCAAATGGCTTCTTGCCAGTTTCCTGATGGGCAAGAGAATCCAGGGGCCAATTGCCGCCAACGCCTATCAAGTGATCGTTGATAAACACCATCGGGATACGCCGCACAAATTGGCGAGCTGCACTCACCGCCAGCTGGTCATGATGCTTGGTGAGGCTCACTACGTGCGTTACGACGAGACCACCGCGTCGCGGTTGTTGGCATTGGCTAACAAGATGAATGCTGAATATCACGGCAAGGTCAGCAACATCGTCGTGGCAAGCGGAGATCGTAAGGCCTTCGAAAAACGGCTATCTGAATTTGAAGGGATAGGGCCGAAAACCATCGAGATATTTATGAGGGAAGCGGCTGCGGAGCTCTTCGGAACTTCCCCCTAACTCTCACCAATACTGCCTCCCAATTGCGTGCAGCAAGGAGAAATCATGACAACGCACAGGCTAACCACGCAGGGCTTGCAGTTGAACGTTTCGATCTGCGGTCAAGGCTCGGCGCTGCTTCTGCTCAATGGTTTGGGTGGCTTGATTCGTACTTTCGATCCGTTGCGCGATGAACTGGACGACTTCACGACTATCACGCTGGACGTGCCAGGGGTCGGCAAGTCGCAAATGCCCCGTTGGCCCATTCGCCTGCCACGCCATGCTGACGTAATTGCAGAGATGCTCCAGCAATTGGGAATCGACCAGGTCGATGTGTTCGGGGTGAGTTGGGGAGGTGCATTGGCTCAAGAATTCGCTCTTCGTTACCCGAGCATGGTACGCAGGCTGATTCTCGCGGCGACCTCTCCCGGCCCAGTGCTGTTGATGAAGCCTGCCGACGTTATGGATTTTTTCCGCAAGAGTAAAAACGCCAAAATGCCCAAGCAAGAAAGATCCGGCAATTCCATTCAGACGCTGCTGCGGTTCGGTGTGATGAAAGGCATGCTCTCTGTTAATCCGCGAACCTATTATTTCCAGCTCGCAGCCTTGATCGGATGGACAAGCCTACTTCGGTTGTCCCGGCTTCCTCAACGCACGCTGGTTCTTACCGGCGACCGCGATCCGTTAATACAGGCATACAACGCCCATATCCTGCGCCGCACGATTCGACGTTCAGAACTTCGCATTCTGAAGGGAGAGGGGCACTTCTTTGTGGTGACCAGCGCTAAACGAACTGCCGTATTGATCCGCGAATTTCTTTGCCGCCATCACGAGGATGAAGAGATGACCCCGAAGGTCGCAAACGGAAACGCTAAGGCTAGCCTAGAGCGCACCTAGGTCAGTTAATCCGCTCGTTGACGTCGTTGTGGGGGGGCGCACACGCAGTCGTAAGTAGCATTAGTTTCTTCGCCAATCCTTTCAAACTCTCCAGTTCGACGAGGGTCAACCTTACTAGCTCTTGTTGATTAATCATGTCGAGGTGATCCATGGATAACTACCACATCACGAAAAAAGAAAACGCTTGGGAGCTTGTCAAAGAGGGCTCGCAACGTGCTTCCAAAACGGCCTCTACGAAAGCAGAAATCACTGAAATAGCCAGCGAATTTTTGCAAGGTAAAACAGCTTCTTTGAAAATCCACAAAGAGGTTGGGACGATTCAAGAGGAACGTACCTTTCCTCGTGCCGCTGACCCTAGGAAAACAAAAGGCTGAGTCGAATACTAAACAATGGGCGGCTGTGAAGAAGACTTTCGATCCTTATCAAGGAAGTCAGTTTTATCAAGAGTTCGCTTTCCATTCCCGCCGGCGCATGTCTCACCACAGGAACTCTTCAATGGTAATTGCATGTCTAGGATGGGGATCTCTGATTTGGAAACCTGGAGCATTACCGCTCGCAAGCAAATGGTTTTTGGATGGGCCCAATTTGCCCATCGAATTTGCGCGAGTCGGTGAGGGGGGCGAGCTCGCAACGGCGATCTGCGCGAATGCACATCCATGCACTGTTCTATGGGCAGTGTTGAATGTAAAAAACCTTGAGGAGGCATGCGAGGCCTTGCGTGTCCGAGAACAAATTCCAGAGGACAGGGAGGATGGAATCGGTGTCTTTACCACCAGCAGCTCCCCAGTGGGAGTAATCGCCGAATGGGCACTGTTTCACCAATTGGACGCAGTCATTTGGACTGCACTGCCGCCCAGATTCGAAGACATTGAAGGTTTGATCCCAACCGTTGATGACGCTGTTTCATATCTAGCTGGTTTGAGTGCAGATGCGCAGGAGCACGCACGAGATTACGTCAGGCAGGTGCCGGCTCAAATCGATACGTCCTATCGAAGGGAGATCAATTCAAGACTTGGGTGGCATCAATGAGTGCACAAAGCCAAGCTCAAATCGGCGCTATCTTTGATCAGCTGCTGGCTCTGCGAGAGAGCGTCAACCGTCTCCAGCAGATAGAGGACGAAAGAGTAGGTACGCTTCGCGGCCACCAGACCGTGGATGTGGACGGTGCTTTCCTATTGGTTTTTCAGAAGCTTCAAGACAACATCGCCAATATGGAGGAGGCTTTGGCCACCATTGCGGAAGCCACAGGCGATGCACCGAAGCTCTAGCGGATCGTCATTGAGGCAAAAATCACATGCCATAACGCTTGTTCCCGCCAGAAGTAATGCAGTACCGACCGCCTCTTGGCCCGATGCAAATGTTTCCCGAAGAACAAGGGCAGGAGGAGCCGTATTCTGCAGCCTGCCTTCGGATTGGTTGTGCCGGCGTAGGCGACTGTTTCGGTTTAGAGGCGCTGTAGCAATTCGATCCGGTACAAAAACTTTTGGAAGAAAGCCATTTCGCAGGCTGGCCGTCGACGCTTATGCGCACCCAACCATTCCGTTTTTCGAAGACCTGAACCTTGGCTCCCCGGCTCAACTTGGAAATAACTTTTCCGCCTGGTTGATCTCGGATATTTAGCTTGTCTGTGTTTACGTATTGATCAACCGAGGGGGCAGGTGTCGATGATGGAACCGAGGTAGATGAGACCAGAGTATTCGGAGTGGGAGGGGGGCTCGTTTGTACCTGAGCGGGAGGCGGGTCTTTTGTGCCTATCGCCCAAAGGACAGCAAAAAGAATAAGGAGCGGGACAAACCATGACTGAGATTTCTTGCGCATTTCCATTGCTCTCCCTCAGTAAGCACTATCCAGCCTGTCCTCCCCTGACCAACCTAGCTTCATAAACCTATTGCGAGCTTAGCCAAATCTCCATTTTCTGCAGCCTACTTAACCCTGAATCTTGGGTTTCCCCACAGGAAGCGTCGCGAGCAATCGCTATCATTCCATGGATGGAAACCACTCAGCTATCCGTCTGGAACAGCCTAGGGTATCAAGCGCATCTCGCGTAGTTTGTCGAAAACATCGAAAAATGCTTGATCGCTCGCTTGGTAGGCGGTGAAGCCCATTGCGCGGCTTTTTGACATGTCCGTGACAACTTCGATTGGTCGTCCAAGGTCTGCATCGGTATGCCATGGGGATATCAGGCGACCAATATCGGATTCTTTCAAGCCGTTCTCCGCGACTATTTGCGTCCATACGGTTTGATCGTCAGCCATCTGCTTCTCAAGGGGGGAGAGGGAAGCGGGATAATCGGCAGCAGGCAAGTCGAAGTATTCGGCAATTCGGCTCCACATCCATTTCCAACGAAACACATCGCCATTAGTAACGTTGAATGCCTGGTTGGCCGCAGCCGGCGTGGTGGCCACCCACAGTTGTTGTTTCGCCAACTGCCGAGCATCCGTCATATCGGTAAGGCTATCCCACTGCACTCTTGATCCCGGAAATACAAAAGGGCGATTGGTTTGTTTGCAAATCGAGGCATAGACGGCGAGGGTGGTTGCCATGTTCATCGCGTTGCCTACAGCAACCCCGGTGACGGTATGCGGGCGATGAACGCTCCACGTGAAGCCGTCTTTTTCAGCAGCAGCGAAGAGTTCGTCTTCTTGGGCGTAGTAGAAATTTTCGATGTCCAAACGACCCTGCTCTTCGCGAAACGGCGTTTGCGGAAGACTCCCTTTACTATACGCTTCAAATGGGCCGAGGTAGTGTTTTAGGCCAGTGACCAGCGTTACGTGCTCAACGCTCTTGGCTGGGCGAATGGCGGCGAGCACGTTGCGAACCATGGCGGCATTAACGCGGATGTTCTCCGCCTCCGTGGCTTGCCGTGACCATGTGGTGATGAACACATGAGTGGGTTTCAAATCCGCCAGCGCATGTTCTAGCGAAGCTGGATCTTGGAGGTCTGCCGCGACAGGGATCACGCCTTGCGATTGAGACGGGTGCCTCGATAGCGCGGCGACCTGCCACTTGTTGTCGATTAGTAACTGTATGATGGCGCTGCCGACGATGCCGCTGGCGCCCACGACCAAAGCTGTCTGGGTCATACGTTTCTCCTGGATTTAGGTTTGGGAGTCCGCATGAGCAACAGAGGTTCAACATAAACCGGATCCGCATTGGCGGTATCTGTATGCCAGGCAGATCATTCGGATCGAATAGTCGCTTATGGCTATGAGCGAGGAGAAGCTGCCATGGAGTTTGTCATCGCGTTGGCTATTGAGAAGATTCGGATACACAAAAAGGAAGATACCCACCTGCGGCTTAGGTTGAATGACACTCTGGAGGATAAAATTCCTGAAATCGCATACCTGCTTGATCCTAAAGCGGGGGCTCTTTAAAGCCTCATGACGGGGGCTTGGTTTGTATAAGTTCCCCATGCTGTCGGTCGAACGCCGATGCGCAGCGCGACAAGTTTGAAAAGGTTTTGCGGTTAGAGTGCTATTCCCTAACGCCATGGGGGGCGGACTGCAATGTCGATCAGTCGCAGACGCCAGATGTTCACTGACGTTTGCAGCTCAGAACCATATCGCTGAACTCATTGAGGCTACTGAAGTCTTTACCGCCCTGTCGGTTCAGAAGAAACCCCGATATGCCCAGCGCGTTGGGGCCATCACGGTCACATTTTTCAGAATCGCCGATCATGGCCACATTGTCGCCACCAGAGTAGTAGCTGGTGTCTGCTCCCAAAAGCTCACATGTGCCCCTGTAAAAGAGAGGCTCGGGCTTCATGGCCCCGAGCGCGAAGCTGAAGCCGTAGACATCCACAGTCGGGTACAGGCGCCGAATAGGCCATGCGTAAGGTGCAGCCAAATTTGACGCTACGGCTATTTTGATGCCCTTAGCCTGCAGCATTTCGACCGCGCGAAGACCATCTTCGAACGCTTCAATGCTCTGAAGATCGGCTTCTAGATCTCCTTCAATATTAGCCATGTGGGCTGAGTGGATTTTGATTCCAAACAGCTCTGCCGCCTCGGCCAAATTCAGGTTACGAGTCAGGATCTGACGAAGGTCGTCTGGTTGAGGCCGGCGCCCTTGTCGAGTGCCTTCTTTTAAAATTTGGCGATAGGGGTGTCGGCCTTGAGGAATCTGAAGGAGGGTGCCGAAAGCGTCGAAGAGAACGAATTTGATAGTCATCTGGGCGCTTAAATGGATGGTGTGGCCGAAGCTGCCCCGCAATATGGGAAGAATACCTTGGATCAATACTGAGTGGTGGGGTGGCTGCTCCTCAAGCATTGTGCACCGAACGTTTCAACCGCGAGCCTCCAGATTTCACCCTCTCTCGGAATCGTCATCGAGATGCGAGCTCCAATTGGGATGGCCTTGAATAGTTTTCAAGCAACGCTTATCGCAGTCGTGAATCCTCACGAGCATCGCCTGAGTTCGGCTTGAACGCTTCAACGTGCCTGAGTAAAGCATCGGTGTCGTTTGTGGTGAGATCAGAAACAATCATGTTGAGCCTGGGGATTTGGAGGAGGGGGTAGCGTCAGCAGGCATATCCGTGGCTGAGTTTATCGAGTTCAGCCTTCACGAGTTCGTATCCCGCTTCAGTGATAGCGAGCTCCAATGGGGTGACTCCACCGAAAGCAGTTTTCGGTTGATTCAGCCATGTGTCTGCTTTGGCTTTGTTGCCAAATACCAGCTCTGCTTCAAGCTGAATCAGCTCGACGTAATTCATTTTCTGGTTCTCGGGAGAATCACCGGTGTCTGCTCTGCTTAGCTAGCAGTCGAGGTTGAAGTCTGGGCTTTGGCGCAATACTCGCGAAACGCCTTGATACCGCGCGTAATGATCAATATTGGCTTAATCATGTAGCGGTAGCTGATGAACAAGTTGAGCGCGATCCAGCCCAACTGGTAGGACGAGCCATGAAAGCTCCGATGGTTCGCACTGTTTTCCCAGAAGCCGTACGCAACGAAAATAGTGAAAATGGCGACGGCCAGAGGCAGGATGCTGAGCCGTCCCAGGGAAACGGCAATGAACGGGACATTAACAACCGAACGAACAGGCTCTCCCTCCGCCTGAATGGCCCAGATCCGGTTGACCTTGTCTTTACCCAGCTGTGCTGTCACTCGAACCCGATCCCCCGCCTTGACATGAGCGTCCAGCACATCCGGGATTTCGATCGGTTCGAGTTTCTTACCGTCAATTTTCCAGAAATGGTAGCTCACCATCTCGCCCCCGAAACCGCGAGATTTTTCGTCGAGCCGGCCGTCTACGATTTGCATTTCCTTCATCTTGAGTCCCTGTTTGAGCGCTTGGAGTGATGGCAAAAGGATATTTCTTCAGAATACTAAGGAATACTTAGTATGCGTTCAAGCCAAATCTAAGAATCTCTTAGCCTTTCGGCGATGAGAAAATGAGCACGTTCGGCATGCGCTTGAAAGAGGCGCGGAAGGCACAAGGGTTGTCCCAGGAGCGTCTGGGAATCGATGCTGGAATTGATCCTGCATCGGCGTCAGCTCGGATGAGCCAATATGAGAAAGGGGTTCACCTGCCAGGCGAGAGCATCGTGCTGCAGATTGCTGCGGTACTGAACCTGCCAACGGCGTACTTCTACTGCGAGGATGACGAGACGGCGCATCTGCTCCAGTGCTTTCACTGCCTGAAAGGCGATGATCGAAAACGGGTGCTCGATTTGGCTGAGAGTCTGGCTTTCAATCACTGATGTCTGGATCGGATAGAAGTTTTGAAATCGCTTTGCCCCCACGCTGGTGGGGCAAGCAGATCGCGCTGCTTTCGGTCTGCCATTGTCGGCAATTACGCTGCCGCCGACCTAGTCTATGATGTGCTCCAACCGCTGACTGGAGTAACCCTGTTGAATCGGAAAAAGACGGTTTCACTGGTGGCGCGTGAGGGGTTGCAATCGGTGGTTGATAACGCACGAAAGCATGCCGAAGCAGGTTATCCAGACTTTACGCCGAGTGATCCTGCGACCTTCGACGCGGACTTTGTTATCAATAAAGAGCGAGAGGGGATGAGTATCGCGCAGGCGCTTGAGGCCTTGGTTGCATTCAAGCGAAGTCGCAGGTCATGAGCCTTACCCCCTACGTATGCTGTCGCCGATTTAAAGATGATGCTCTCGGCGGCGCTCCGAAAAAAATCACTTAGATCCGCAAAAATACCTATTCGCTTGCGCTGTTCCGTGACGACTGGGTGGCGTAGCCATACGGCTTAACTACGGGCGACAAATACTTCGGAGGGGATGCTGGATGAGATTGCGTGAGCGCGTGGCCGTGCTGCTATTTCACATACGCCCGACAGAAGCGAGTGCAGAGGATATCTGCCATTTGCGACGCGCTGTCGTTGTCGTATCGGCTGATGTTCTGGCTGCAGGCGGGGACTTGCTAGAGCTGCATGGCCTGATCACCAACCGCTTTGGGGACGGTGGTTATGTTCGGAATTCGGAAGCACTTCGTCACATTCTATTGGCCCTTGAATCGCCACATAGAGCGGCTCGCGGCTATCGGCATAAAAAACTGGCGATAGACGGATCCAAAAATTGCTGAATCTACATCTTGTGCTTTAATTTATATAAAGACACATCATGTGGTGGTTTTTTTTATGAATAGATCGGGTATTCAGCAAGAAGTCGCTCTGTTGCACCGGGAAATTTGGAAGCAAAAGGAAATGCTGTGGCCCGAGCGACAGCTTATTCCCCTGCAAATGCTGGAACCCGACGCTGCAGCGTATCTGCTAGATGTTGAGTACTTGACGCTTCCAAACCTGGGCTCCGCCAAATTCATGCGTTCTGGCCAAGGCCCAGGCATCGCGGGGCTCATTGATCGCCAAGCCAACAAGATTGCCATTTCGATGGCGTACCCTGAGCAAGTTCAGCGGTTTACTGGCGCTCATGAAGTGGGGCACTTCATGCTGCACGAGGGCCAGATCATGCACCGTGACCGTCCATTGGACGGCTCTGCCAATGCGGGGCATCGATCTGACATCGAACGAGAAGCGGATTATTTTGCGGCATGCTTTCTCATGCCGCCGAACCTCCTTACGGCACATTTTGAAGCGCAGTTTGGATGCAAAGGTGCCTTTAAGTTTACCGAAACGACGTCCTTCCACCTGAGCCATAACGATCCCGACTCCTTGCAATATGCTGCGCAGGGCTCCTTGGATCGTGAGTTCGCCTTGGCTCGCTGTGAGAGCTTTGGAGGACGAAGAATGAATTCCTTAGCCAAACAATTTCGGGTCTCCGACAGCGCAATGGCGCTGAGGATCAAAGAGCTCGGACTGGTGGTGTGGCCATGACATCCAACCTGGAGATCAACATGAACATTTCCGAGCAGCACACCATTCAATGTCCTCAATGCGGTGGTACTCAATTCGAACAGCCGCAGGTTGTGAGCGACGTGATTGGGTCACCTGCGTGACTTGCGCTCAGTCTTTTCCACTGGACGACTTTCGTCAGGTGGGAGTCGACCAGGCGCTGGAGGTCGTGATTCCTGAAATCAAAGCTGAGGTTGAAAAAATGCTGAAAGGCTTGTTCAAGGGCAAGTTCAAATGACCTTGTATGAGACGTTGACGCTACTGGCGTCTCTCGTCGCACTCGTGGTGTCCACCGTGTCTTTGGTTCGCGGTCGTAAATTGGGTCAGGTGCAGGAAGACCTGGCCAAGATCACCTCCGAACTCGCCCGGCGACAGATTGATTCACTGGACATCGCCAAGCTGGAAAAAGCGGTTCCGCAACTGGGTGTGCATATCACGAGCTTGGCCAAAACAAGCTATTTCATCATCACGAACACGGGGCAAGGGAGCGCTTTCGATGTTGATCTGGAGCTGATTGATAGTCCCGACAACCCTCTGGTGACGGCGAGTGATCTCTTGCCGTGTCCCGAGCTCAAGCCTCAAAGCACGGTGAGACTGTTGGCGAGTTTCCACTTGGCGAGTCCGCTTCGGTACCAGGTCAAGTTGAGGTGGACGACGGAAAGTGGAGGAGGGGAATCCGAGGTTTTTTGGGTGTCGCAGGCTTAGAGTAAATTTGTCAGAGATACCACAATGAGGCGGTCATTGTGGCGCAAAGTCGTCTGGGATGACTTTTCGATCTCGACGACGCCAGAGTGCCTTCCACAGATTCATGCAGACCTGAGAAGCCATAGTAACGTCGTGACAATGGATGCATTTGGGGAAGGCAATGGCCAATATCTTCTTTTCGTACGTCATGACGACGAAGCTCTTAGAGACCAGCTAGAGAAACATTTGGCTTCCTTGAAACATGAGGGTTCCGTGGAGTCGTGGCACGACCGTCCATTCTTGCTGGGGAAGATCTTGATGCGGCAATTGACTCGCAGATCGACTCGGCCGAGGTGATCCTGCTCTTGGTAAGTGCGAGCTTTTTGAGCTCACATTACTGTTACTCAATTGAGATGCAGCGCGCATTGGAGCGACATGCGAAAGGTGAGTGCAAGGTCGTACCTGTGATCCTGCGGGCCTGTGACTGGAGTCATAGCCCCCTCGGAAAGCTAATGGCGGTACCCCGGGATGGCAAGCCGATCACAAGCTGGACGAATCTTGATGAGGCCTTTACCGACGTGGTACGGCAGATCCGATTGCTCATTCAGGAGATGTCCCGTAGTTCGGGAAATTCGATTGAGCGAGGACTATTTCAGGGAGCGCCTTCCACATCCGTGACGAGGTCAGCCCCGGCGGATGTCGTCCGGTCAAGCAACCTCAGGTTACGTAAAACTTTTACCGACTTTGACAAAGACCAGTTTGCTCACGATAGCTTCGACTACATGCGGCTTTTTTTTGAGAACTCATTAATTGAGCTTGAGGCGCGCAACCCAGGTATCCAGGGCACCTTGCGACGCGTCAGTGATGTGCGATTTACGGCTTCGATCTACCGAGAAGGAAAGGTCGCTACAGAGTGTGCCATCGCTATTGGTGAAAGCTTCGATCGAAACAGCATTACCTATTCGGGCCAGATATCCAGCAACGGATACAATGAGGCGTTGTCGGTCGAGGTTGACGATCAGGCCATTTATTTTAAGACGCTGATGGGGTCGCACTATTCAGGTCGCGCAAACAAGCTGAGCCAAGAGGGGGCTGCTGAATTCTTTTGGGCCCAACTCTTGGAGCGGCTGCAACGGTAGGAGCCTGTGCAACGTGCCTACCGATATGGTTCTCGGGTCGGGATGTTTTGTGCGCCCGGTCAACCCACAGTGCGGGCAGTGTCGATCTCCCTATCTGCGTCATCGGCTCTGCATTCACTCCATTTCGATGCCGGCAGCCATCCATGCTCGATGGAGCGTTGCTGTCAGGTCAGAGTAGCTACAAAGCAAATGCTCACCTGTTTGCCTCACTGACGGTGGTTTGAGATCAAAACCAATCGCGTTGATACCAGGTTTGGAGAATGGGGCTCATGCTAATAGGAGAACCCGTGGCTTAGCCTTTCTAGTTCAGCCTTCACGAGTTCGTATCCCATTTCATTTTGGGCAGCTTGTAGCGGTGAACTACTTGCGAATTTGGCTTTCGGTTGGGGTTAGCCACATGTCGGCTTCATTTTTGTTGCCAAAAACCTGCTTGGCTTGGCGTTGGATCAACTCAACGTAATTCATATTTGGCTCTGGCGCACGTTCGGCTAAACAGGTTGCTCGGTGCTCGTAAGCATCCATGATAGCGGGCTGAACACGGCATTGCCCAGTTACCGACCTGGCTTGTCCAGACGCACCTGGATGAAGGAAGACTTGTGGAGTGCTACCCGACCTTGCCACTGACGGGCTGCCGATGAATCTGGTGTGGCTCAAAACCCGAGAGGCACTTCCTAAGGTCAGCCTCTTGCTCAAATACCTGGGCGAGCACTTGGCGCCTTGCGGCAGTGTAAAAGATGCGGGCGTATCGGCTCGGTAAAGAAGCAGGGTGGGGGCGTGTATCGGCTAATGATCAGAAGGCCGCCGCCGAGACGGCCATCGTTTTACGGGCTGTATCAGGTGCCGCGAGTCAACCGATCGTGTGGCCCAGTTTTTTGGTCAGCAGGGCGTAGAACTTCACGCGGGTACGAGGGTTCGCCAGCTCCGCACAGCTTTCCGACAGCGCATCGATTGCCCCTTGCTTGGTGATCGTTCCAGCATTTACCAGCGGCAGCAGCTTCTTGTCGTAAATGTACTGCAGTTCGTTGTAGTCGTCGCACTGGGCGCACGAAACCAGCGAGGCATCGCGCTTACCGCCTGGGTTTTCGTCGGTATACGAGTATTTGGCGTTGATTTCACTGATCGTGGTTGGCTTTGCCATATTCATTGCTTCCTGAGTCCGGGCAATCCTGGATGAATTCCTTATCGCCACCGGTAGCAGTGATGTGATGGCGTTCTGCCGTAAATCAAGTCCGCAGCTGGAGATATCCTTCATTTTGCCGATAACCGAAATTACGACGCGCTGATCATCTGCTCGCTCTAGCCAATGGTTCTGCTTCCCCTATGTTCGCAGTGGCACTGCGAGTAGGTGATGGCAGGTTGCTCAGCCAGATTCCAGCTCACCTGTCCGATAAAGGTTGAGCCCCTCATTCGTCCTGGAGTTTTCCTCGCAGTGGATGTCCCAACCCCCAAGCCACCCGTGACTCAACCAATCCGCAAGCCCGATCATCACGTCAACAAGCGTTGGATGCACAGAATTCTCGACCGGTTATTGGACAACTGGGGTATCGAGCAAGCGTCTGCGTGGCGCAGGGGCCGGGAGTTCGGCTGGCTTGAAGGTCACACAGATGGGGACAAGGAGGGCTATGATCGTGGTGTTGAGGACGGCAAGAAAATCGTTGTACTTCGCCCAGGCCCTTTGTCCGAGCCAGGTGCACCTGGGGTCAAGGAGCGAACACTTTTCAAGGAGTGGAAGTTTGATATTTCGTCCGAGATAAAACAGCAGTTCGTTAACGATGTTGGTCGTATTCTGCCCAAGCACCAACAACCGTCGAAACAGCAGTGGAAAATGATCCTGTCCACCACGCCTACTACTTCAGTGGTCGCGGGCGCTGGGAGTGGTAAATCCACAACGATGGTTTTGAGGCTCCTACTGCTGAATCACTACTTGGGTGTGGATTTTTCAAGCCTGACAGTGGTGACCTTCACAAAGGAGTCCAAGCACGACTTTGCAGGCAAAGTCCGGGAGGTTTTTGGACGTTGGGGGCGCACGATTACTGAGGAAGGATCCTTGGACATTGTCCGCACGTTCCACTCAAGGATCCTGGCGTTTACCCGCAGCATCAAGGGCCTTGAAAAAGTCCGGGCGTTTGAGTTTCTAGACAACAAAAATGATGAGGATGAAAAAGCCGGCTCCATGCTCAACGTCACGTTGAAGTCGGAACAGCTTGACCTGATGAACCGTTGCTACGACGAGCTCTATGCAGGCAACGCCGTGTTCAAGGATCTCATAGGCCATCTCGTTCGCCGATCAATCATTCTTGAGCATCTCGACCAAGATCATCCTGATGTGCTTGATCGCAAACGCAAGGCAAAGGACATGGCTGGCTTGGATCAAACTCTTTGCAACGCCTTGGAGGGGCTTTGGAGCAAAGCAGGGCGATGGCCCATCGAGGGAGTCGATCCAGCGGGTAGAGACATCTCCATACTGGGGCAGACTTTTCACGCCGACGGTTACATTCCGCAGCTTGGTGCGTATGTACTCCTGGGAGTAGACAAGAACGAACCTGACGGGCTCAAAACACCTGGCCAGAGCTCGTACATGAACGCCAACGTCAAAGACAAACGACTGCTCTTTCAGGCTTTCTGTTCTTCGCCGGTTATCTACCTGAAGAGCTACCACGAAGCTGCTGGCTCCATTGAGGCCATCAAAAACCTCGCGACCAGCTGCCCGAAATTCAACTACCAAGTACAGGGCGAGCTGGGCGCACTGCCCATCATGGATGCTTTTTATTCATCTGCATCCTTTATGGAAAACCTCGGTCTGGATGTCATCGAGGCGGTTAAGAAAATGAAACTGTCGAGCGACGATCCAGATCGCCGTTTCTTCGCGGCTTTGAGCATCTTCTGGAATAGATTTCAGAACATGCTCGGGGAGATGAGTCCTCCTGTCATGACCTTCAACGCCATGTTCGCTATGTTCAGTGAACGTGGAGCGCTGAACCTTCAAGCTGTCCCCAACCATGTCCTTCAGCCTATGACGACGCTGATGATCGATGAGTTTCAGGATGTGGGCGCGAACACGATTTCCTGGGTGCGAGCGACGTTTGCAGAAATCGAGCGCCGCAATATGCGTGTGTCGACGGATGGGCCTCCCGCCTACGCATCGCTGATGGCCGTGGGGGATTACTGGCAGAGCATCTATGGCTGGCGGGGCAGTTCCCCTCACTTTTTCACCGATTTTGACAAGCAGTTCCCGTCTCCTGCTACGACTACGGTGACGCTTCGGGACAACTACAGATCCCATCAGTGGGTCATCGACGCTGCAGAACAAATCGTCATACGTACCGGGGGCGCTGCCGACAAGGGCGGCCTTGCGGCCAATCCTGGCGTCATGCACGACAAGGCACCGGTAAAGGTGCTTGCTCCCAACTATGGGCACCTGAAGCAAGAGGTGCTTAGGCACTACGAACAGGACGACACCATTCTCATCCTCTCCCGCAGGAGGAAGGACAGGGACGATATATCCAGTCAGCTCACGCGCCTGACCAAACGAGCCGCCGCCGAGGGCCGTGAAGACGATATCAAGATCCTCACGTATCACGCCTCCAAGGGGTTGCAGGCTGATGCGGTCTTCCTGCTGGGGGACTGTGAGGTCAAATCCTCCTCGCCTTACAAGAATGACCTCTACCGACAGGCCAAGATGGGAGCCGAGGGCGACCCTTGTGGATACGATACCTCGCAGTGCCATGAAGCCCTGCGCACGGCCTACGTTGCAATCACCCGTGCAATCAAGTCCTGCTACTGGTACGTGGATCGTAAGGAGGCGAAAACGAGAGTGATGGAGAAGGCGAGCCGGTACATCGATGAGTCCGCCGACTTCTGGGAGGTCGATCAGAAGGCGTTGTTTCACGTGGCCAATATTCCTGCGAGCAAGAAACCAGGGGCCAAGCCGTGGCGGGGGCCACGATTTTGATCGTGTTGTTCGCATCTCGCATCTCGCATCTCGCATCTCGCTGCTCATAGCGGGTAAGGCACCATGGCCTTCGCTGGCTGCAGTCCTCAGTGGGGTCGCAGGTAGAAACTGCGTCCATTTGAAGTTGATTGCAAACGGTGCTTAAGGTCGAAGCTTTGAGGGAAGTCCACTCGCCGATGGCGGGATTGCTCACCGACGGCTTTGCTCTTGCTGTTCAGTATTGAGCAAGATCCCAGGATTCGCGGGCTTCAAGTTCAGCTGAGTTGGGTCGATACAGTCATAGGTTCACCTGCAGGTGACGCTGGTCACACAAGCGCTCACGCAAGCGCAAACGGAACATCAACGCACTGTCGCAGTCGAACGGATGCATGCGACATACGCTTTTGATTACGCTATTGGTTTATCGTACCGTTCGTAAGGTCTGTGCAAAATAGCTTTCTGAGCGCATGTTTCGGCTATAGAATGCCCGACCTTCGTTTTTGACGCTTGTGCGCGCTTTTGCGCCAATGCATATGCATTTGGCTACGGTTCGACGGTTGTGCGCTTGTGTTTGCGCATGCTAATTTGAATCAACGTGCATTTTCAGCGAGAGAATCCATGAGCTTACAGGCACTGATTGACCTTTCACGCGTTCGCGATCTTAACCGCGACAGTAACGACCGGCTTGAGCAAGCTCGCCAGCGTCAGCGTGAATACGACCACAAGATTGAGAAGCAGGTTGCCAACAAGGCAGTCGGCCACGCGCTGCTCGCGAAGACGTGCAGCCTTTAACTCACCTTTTTTGTAAGGAAAAGCAGCCTGATGGCTGCTTTTTTTATGCCAATGAATCCTTTCCTGATTTCCAGCTTCGAGAAGCAGACCCTGAGCAATCTGGTGACGCAATGCTTCGGCTCAGATTTCCCTGACATCCTTCAAAAGCCCCAGGTCGACTACATCTTCAACTACCTGAAGGACATGGGCGCCGTCTCTGTGCTGCTTGAGCGCAACTACGTCGACAAGGATTATCTGGAAGACTTCTCTCACTACTATGTGAAGCGATTCGGGAACGCTGGGCACCAGTGCGCGCGGATGCATTTCTTCACCAGGCCCGTGGATCACAAGCTTATCGACACCATCCTTGAGGCTGGGGAAGGTTCAGAAGAGCTGGCCTTTGAACTCAATGCGAGCTACTTGGGATTCATGGTGATCAAGCCACTGCCCAAGACGTTCATTGGCAAGACCTGCCTGAAGGTCATGTCGGATGTAGATGCGCCGCCGGTTGTCGCTCCGATCGCCGACGCGGACGCGGACAACACGGCGATAGAGAGCGCAGCGGTTGAGTCTGAGCCAGAGGTTCAGGAACCCGATATCGAGATTGGCCAGACCGGCCAGGTCGGCAAACGTAAATGCCGGTTGTCCCGTGAATACACGGTGGATCTGTTTGGCATCAAACTGAGTGTTTGGTCTATCGCTTTCCAGGAACAGGACAAGGTGGTATCGGCCTGTGCGTCGACGGCGATCTGGTCATCGCTACACTCGCTGAAATGGCGGGACGTCAAAGCTATCCATTCCTGCAGCGAGATCACACTCAATGCGATCAACCACATTGACGGCTCTTCCAACAGCTTCCCCAACAAGGAATTGACCAACAAGCAGATCTTGCGCTGCCTTGATGTCGAAGGCCTTCGCCATCACTCCGAGGATCTGAAAAAGCAAAAGCTGTCGGAAGAAGATTTCCTGGCCACTGTCACGGGGCACATCGACAGCCATCTGCCTTTGCTCGTGATGGGCTCCGTCTCCAAAGTCACCGATCAGGGGACGCTGGAAGACTACGATGCCGGTCATGCGGTATGCATCCTGGGCTATAAAGTGGACAGCGACAGCGTCGTTTACGTGCACGATGACCGTCTAGGGCCTTATGCGCGTGCGAAGCTGGTCAAGCTCAACCGGTATGATCCCGATGCGAGTGCCGATGACTGGGCGCTCGGGCTGCAGCGGATGATCGAAGGCACCGATCAATGGATGGATCCTCACGAGCTGATCGTTCCAGAATTTCTTGCGATGCCTACTGACACCAAGGCCAGGCTGCCATTTTTCTACGCCCATTACACTGGCCAGAAAATTTCAACAGCGTTCGCAGACTTGGCCAGTTTTTTGTCCAACGCCGCCACTGAACCAGAGGCTCAAACGGAAGATCATGCGCAGGCTCAGGCGGAGGCTCACGCTGGGTCTCAGGCGCAAACTCAGGGGATCGAGGAGCTCACCTACGCGGTGAAATTGCGTTCGATCTCCGAGATTCGGCAGGAACTCAGAAAGCACGCTGCCCCAGCCGAGTACGTCGATCCTTCCACGGGTGAGTCTGTTGCGGTTAGCGCGGATGCTCTGGCTTCCTGGAAGCGGGACAAAGTTACATTCCTGACTTCCAGCTACGCCCGCCTGCAGTGGGAAGTGCAGTTCTTCTACGGCAAGGTAAAAGCGTTTCGCGTTTTCATCGACGCAAGCGATATCCCGCAGGGCAACGCCGTTTCGGCCATTTACGTCGATAACATTGTCCTGAGCACACCGCTTCTGAAGATCTTCGCGACACATGGCTCATACATTGCCGAGCGCGCAGCGCCCGTTCATTTTTATCAGTCATTCCTCGCGACGCTGCGCGATCGTGAGGAAACACTGGAGGATTACCTCGACACCACCTATGGCCCACTTCGAGCGCCGATCAAGCTGAAGGAACAAGAGTTCCTAGACGGCCAGATCTCTACCAACCCTACTCGGCAGGTGTTGCGTGATCCCCAACGCAAGCGACTTGAAGCGCTTCACGGACGGTTCGGTGAGGAAGGGGTGATCTACTTGATCTGGGCGATCGGCCACGATGGGGCGCTGCTGATAGGTGAGGAGATCTACCTACCGGTCGAGGGTGTAGAAAAACCGTGCGGCCATCCGTGCATCACCAAGTTCAGGCCTGCCCGAATTGCAGGTGAGCTTTGGAAGGTGGAGGGCGGCTGGGTGATCAACCCTATGTCCGGGCGCTACAGCGGGGATTACGAAAACGCGACGACGCTCATGGATAACTGTCTGGAAAAGTTCAGGCTGTTCTTCCCTTCAGACACCTTCGGCTTGGAGGAGCTGCCTCCCAAATCTCGGAATCTCTCTACTGTTGCCTGGAATGCCGGGGTCAGGGTCAATCGTTAGCCCCTGCGGTCGCAGGGAGTGCGGATTGTCGAATCAAGAGGGTCGTGTACCAGCCGCCTCAAAGTGTATGGAACGGCGATAGCGTACAGAGGTAAGGTTCTAGAATGGGGGCTCAGCTTGGCACTGGGATGAAGCAGGCCAATCGGGACGGTCGAACGATCCATGTTCGACCTTCTCCTGCGCAGCTACGCGGATGCTGCGAGTATGTCCTGGGCGGTTTACGTCATGTCAGTCCAGGGCAGCCGCACCGCGATTACTGACCTTTCCACCACTGCTTAAGCCAGGGATACAGTGGAAAAGCCGCCAGGGCCAGCAGGTGTTCTTTGTACTCGCCTATCTGCTGCCAGCTGAGGCCTTTAGACAGCAGCCCCGATACGATCACGATGACCACGAGCATTGGCCAGGCGCTCAACACGAGACGCATCCAGTTAAGCCCAGTGAATGCCTTGGCGATTTCCTTGTATTGCCGACGGTAATCACGACCAATGTACATGATGTAGGCTAAGCAGCAGATACCTGCGGCCTCAGCCACGAATGGTGTGACTTTCACGTTTGCCAAAGCCCACATAAGCCCGAGAATCGTGCTCGCGAGGCCGCCCAGTCGGTTCATGTAGCGATATGCAGTCTGCATTTCGGGTGTGGTGATGCGAGGGTCGATACCCTTTACTGGCGTCATTACATCTGTGCTCCGTTTTTCATGGTTAACCGAGGCGGACGCGCCCGGCTTTTACCAACGTAACGGGCCTCGATCTTCGTTTCCACTCGATGCGTTGCACTTACTCATACCTGGCGAAAGGGGTCGTATTGGGCACCGTTGCGAGATCAATGGCCTGGGTAGTCGATGATCAGGTTGATCAGATTGATCAGGTTGATCAGGATGTGCGGATACCGGACGGCGTTTCGCCCTGTTTCGCCGGTTATGGCGCCAATGGGGATCAAGCGTCGAGATTCAGCGCGATTTGCCAGACCATTTCGAGTGGCTGCTTGCTATCGATGACGAGGTAGATGAGATCGCGCTGACTGCGAGGGAGTTTTTTTAACCACATTCTTTGCTGCGGCCCTGACGCCGGCATCTGTGCCGTGGATCTTTGCGGCCAAAAGAAGGACGAGGGTAGCGTGGGTGAGGTTCATGGGGACTCGTGTTACTGGGTAGCGTTTCAGAGGCTTTCTTGACGGCAGATGCCTCAACCCTCTGCGGGAGGGGTATTACTGGCGGGCTGGGATTGCCGGCCTTTTTTCGAGGCCGGCACACATTATCAACGCTTCCCTGGCGGTGTGGTGCGGTTGACCACCTGCTCTTCGGATCTTCGCTGATATTCAGTCGTGGGAGGCGGTGGCGGTGTTTGATTCTGGTTGTTCTGGGGCTTCTTCGAATCGGTCATGCGCTGAGTTCTCTAAGAGTAATGAGCGCTGCAAGTAGGGCGATGAAACCCGCACCGTATACGAGCTCTGAATAGGCGAGCTCTAACGGCTTGGACTTTTCGTCGATCGCAGCTTTGAGTTTTTCCAGGGTATCGATGAAACAGTTGTAAATGTGGAGCTGCTGCTGTTCGGCATCAACGTTCCTCAGGTACTCAGCCGTGACCCTGCTCGATGGAAGGGCAGGGCAGTCACTGATCCGCAAGGCGCTGAAGGCATGGCCCCATGAGCAGCCGATGCAGATGGCAGCTGCAGCGAATGAGCAAAAAATCAGCACGGAGATCGGGGACGACAGCTGAAACAGCAGGCCATTCTTCAGGCCGGCCAACGCGCTCAGTGCTGCGATCACGATCGAAACGGCAGTCAGAAATTTTGCGCACTTGTTTTCGAAATGATCGAACCTGGATTGCTCATCCTTGAAACGGTTTTGCAGGTAGCCGATGGTTTCTTCCATACCGCGATCCGTTTCCACGTGAGATAGGGCTCAGGAGCTTGTATCGTGGATTGTAACTCTACCGGCACGGTTGTGGGCTGACTGGTCGGTTACACGATCGCAAGGCTATTCAGGTGGCCCTTCGCTGAGGCCAGTTGGCCTTCTACACCTGATACCCAGAGCTTTGAGGGTTCTGGGCCATCTGCGGGGTGTCGGCCCGCGAGGCTGGGGGTAGTCAGGCGGCTTGTGATTCAGGGTGCGGTGGAGGAGAGGTCGTTAATGGCGTCGTAAATTCTAACCTTGAGGTCTGCGGCGAATGCTCTGATTGTCGTTATAGCCTCCCTGACCTCTACGGGAGTCAGTACGACAGGTTCATCCTGAACCGTTTTGCCATTGCGATGGACAATATCGTGCCGCTTGGCACAAATTCGCCCGATCCCGCCCAGATCAAGCCCCTTCATGTGATCACCAAACATTGCGCCTAGAACTTCCTTGATCGTGGCTATGTTGTGGAAGCTCAGTTCGGATAGCACCTTGAGAACGATCGCTTCAACCACCTTGGGCTGCTCGGCGATCTCCTTCAGCGTGATCGTCCGCTTGTGCAGGTTTTCGTGCTTGGCTGCCAGTTTCAGCATCAGGCTCTGATCGCTCACTACCAGCTTTCGAATGACTGAGCTGATCAATGTTTCCAGCAGAGTGACTGCCTGTGCATAAACGAGTCTGCAGAGCGTGCTGGTCTGGTATGAGTCGCCTTTAAGACTCAGCAGACTGGACGCGGTCGTAAGCTCCTCTGAAAACTCAAAGAAGAATTCGTTGTAAGAGTGCCGCTCAAGCCACCGGGCCTCCGCTTCCTCCGACTCCGCGTCGAGCATCGCCTGGTACTCGGAAGCCAGGCTGTCCCATTCCTCCGAAGGTTCATCAGGGTCGATATCAATCCCGTAGGTCTCCTTGATCCACACGAGGCATCGTTCCTGTTCGACCTCAAAGAAATAATCCTTAACCGAGCTCATGACGTCTGTCCTTTGGCTTCGTGGGTACTAGATAGCAAGGGTTCAGTTGAGGATCTTCAGGAATGGCTGTTTGCTGAGAATCGCGGCCTGGGACTTCCTCTTCCACAAGTCCACGAGATCACCTTGGCGCTGCAGGAGCATTACGATTTCCTCCAGCGAGCACAGGAGCATCGTTTTTTGATTTAGAAACTCTGCACATTGTGTGATGGCGGGCTGGGTAAATCCGCTGCTGGAGATGAAGATACCTGAAGCATCTGCGCGACCCATTACTCTCACCAGGTGAGGGGCCAAGTCCTGTACACCCACAGGGTCTTTCAGCCACTTCATCTCGACCAGATGAATCCCGCCACCGAAATCGATCACTCCGTCGATCTGCTCCAGCACCGTGGAACCCTCCAACGGGGTTCGAACAAAGTTTTCTTTGACCTGAATGCCATACGTTTTGAACAGATCGTTGAGGACGCCTTCGAGGAGCTTCCCACGTTCCTTCGGTCTGTCGTCCATGGCGAACAGCGCGAAAAGTCGAGACTTGATGTCATCGATGTCGGTGCGCCTCTTAGTGGCCTGGAGTTGCTCATCACGATGACGAGCTTGAACTTGCTCTCGCTCCGAATCCCGCTCATTTTTCATGCGGGTGAAGGCATCCTTCGCATTGACGGCTTCGCGAATAGTTGCCACCAGCCCTTTAGCTTTGAGCCTCTCATTTTCCCAGCAGGTCTCAAAACTCTCGAACTGGGTAACCCGCTTGATGATCTCGCGCCGAGCCGCAAGACCACTGTCCTGGCGCCTATTCAAACGGGTCAGGACTTCGCGCGCGATATCAAATTTGTTGATAGATTGAGAGGCTTTGGCGAGGGTAGCGCGGGCGTCTCGAAGGTCAGCCTCGTCTACGCCTGCACCCTCGAAAAACAGAATCACGTCTTTCTTCCCTTTCACGAGGCGGGGGATCGTCTCCACCAAGAGGTCAAGGATGTCGTGAGGGTAGTGGAAGTGGTCAGCCATGACAGATCTCGCAATCCTGAACCAACTTTGGCTCCGCCGGGAGCCGCCTTCGGAGCATCATGACGCCTGCCAATTACAAGGTAAATACCCGTTTTCAGGGGGGAGTCCGGCGAACTCTCTTCTGTCAAAAGTCTGAGAGTAACAGGCCACCAGGGGCACAGTGATTTGTCAGCTATGTGCAAAATTTGCATATTGCATTTGTCGTCTGGGAATTATGCTGATGCGTCATTGGCGCACGCTGACTGAACAGGCTCGCAACGCCTCTCTCCTGACCAACCTTAAAGAGATAGCCCTTAACCGACCTCATCGTGTCTGCCCCTTCCGCTATTTGCATAGCGGTTAGGCATTAGGGAAACACATTTGCAAATCAGGCGTTGGTGCTGCTCGGATCTTCGGCGATCATTCCGTCCCATTGCCCCGTGCTTTGCCAACCTTATGCGAAGAGATGTTGAGACCGCCATGGCTGTGAATTCTGTTGTATGTTTCAAGTGCGTAGTAGATCCCTACCTCAGTCGTCAAATCCAGCGCAGTGGAACATCCACGTCGTGCAGTCTGTGTGCGTTGAAACGCAAGTGCATGCCGCTCTCTGAAATCGTCTCTCGTGTTGAAGGGATTCTGGACAAATACGTCTATGAGGGAGAAAGGCGGCTCTTCTGGAACAGCGGAGGACTCTCTGATGGCCAGTCAGGCGACAGTATTGAGCACTGGGTCAGCGAAATTTTCGATTGTGACAACGTCGAGCCCATCGTGGAGGCGGTGTGCGGCAATTTGACGGCGTACCACCGGGATTTGAACTATCAGAAATCCCCTTTCAACCCCGAAGACATTGGCAACGAGTGGGGCAAATTCCAAGAGGGAATAAAGCACGGCAATCGCTTTTTCAATGAGGGGGCGAAGGCATTCCTAGACTGGGTCTTCGAAGGCCTGGACAAGTATTCGGCCTCATCAGATGAACATGCCGTCGTGCGTGTGCTGACGCCGGAGGATGCTCCCCCGATCTTTCGCGCTCGCACCTGTATGACTGTCGATACCGTCTGCGACATCACCGCTGATCCTGCTCGAAATCTCGCGGCCCCACCCAAAGAAAGAGCCGGGGAAGGGCGGATGAATCCTGCGGGTGTCCCGGCATTTTATGGCGCCTTTGAGCGGGAAACGTGCGTGGCCGAACTGCGTCCTCCCGTAGGAGGCACTGTGGTGAGCGGTGAATTTCGGTTGAACAAGGACGTAAGGATTCTGGATTTTGGCAGGTTTGAGAAAGCTGACCTTGAGCCGAAGCCCAGTTTCTTCGAGCCCAGATACTTCGCAAAAGTCGGGCGCAGGAATCTTCTGACGTATCTGCACAACGAGATCACCATTCCGGTGCTGCCTGGTTCAGAGAGAAACTATCTGATCCCGCAAGTCATTGCCGAGTACCTGTACACCCATTGCAAACCCAAACTGGACGGCGTGATCTTCAAGTCAGTGCAGAACCCAGAGGGGAGCAATATCGTCCTGTTCTCGCATGTGGCATGTGCGGCAACACCGATAATGTGGCAGTTGAACGGCGTTCACACGGTCTGGGGGGCCGTGCAATCGGATGCGCCGCGTATCGAGTATATGCCAGGGAGCCTGACGCATCATTCGATCTGGGGTGTGAAATACCACGATCATCAAGAGCCGATGCCGGATGACAAGCCCTGAGCCAAGGCCCCTGCAAGTTATGAGTGGTAGCGGCGAACTGGGGGACTGCAGGTGCGGACGGCTTAGCCTTATGAACGCGTGATCGCGCCGTGGGCTCAGCAGTGTGCAACGCTTAAGGGGGCAGAACAGGATCAACCCATTCGACATCAGAGACTTGTCGGCGGGTAGGATCACGCGAACATCACGGGTGTGTGCCTGAAGCGAGCCGCCCTCCACGTTAAGGAGGGCAGGCCTTGGTCATGCAGTCTGGTCAGTCTTCCTCAGGCTTCACCTTCGGTGATGCCGGCAGAGGTGCCACCTCACGCTGGATGTAATGATCTATCATCCAAGTGGATGTGTGTCCCATCTGCGATTTTATCAGGTCAGAAGCTGGAGGCTGCGATGAGGCGTCAGCGATGAGTTGTCTGACGAAGCTTTTGCGCAGGCTGTGCGGTGTGCGCCGAAGAGGTGGCAACTGCGCCTTCTTTTCCCAAGATCTGAAAATCATCAACAACTCCCGTGAAGACATGGGGTGCTTAGGGTCAAGGTTTGACGGGAAGAGATACTCGTCGGGGGAGAGATTCCGGGAGGTAATATAGCGTTTGAAAACCTCCGCCTTGTTACCGACCAGCGGTAGCCCGCTTTTCATGGCCGCCGCCGGTGATGGGCTTTCAACAGCGAGATCTGTCACTTCAGAAACCTTCGCGCCAAGGAAGACGTGCCCGAGAATTCCGGACTCCAGCATTGCAAAGATGCACTGGTCGCGAAGATTAGCTGAGCCCTCGACTACCCTTCTCATACTGTTAATTTCGTCTTGGCTCATCGAACGGAGCGGGCTTTCGAGGTTCTTGGTTTTTTTCACGCGGATAGTCGCGGCCACGGAAGGCGAGGGTACCCGCTCGGGAACTCTGACATTCACAGACCTCGGTTGATCGTGCGTGATGGCGACTTTTTCAGCTCGGGGATCCAGCGATTGAGCCTCCTCGCCTTTAACCATTTTGAACGTGCTGAGCGCCTTCAACGGAAGAGTTTTGACGAATGATTCCAGGGCGCTCGGTTGGATAGAGCTGTCAGCGGCAGATTCAAGAACGGTGGACAATGCAGACGAAATGCTCACGTACACGTCCGCTTCAGAAGGCGTCTGTGCGTTTTGACTGCAAGTGAGGGACAAGTGACGGACTTGCCTGTAGTCGACATAACCGAGCCCGACGGACAG
>NZ_JBNNWE010000044.1:0-47554 GCF_050280905.1 Pseudomonas sp. NPDC086278 | reverse complement strand
ACTTCCAGGACTTTTCCGATGAAGTGATCAACTCGCCGGTGATGCGCAGCCTGATCGACACCGATTTCGAGGTGTACAAAAACGTGCTGCCGCCGGAGTTGCATGACGAAATCTGGCAATGCCAGATTCATCAGATCCGCATCGAAATCAAACCCGGCAAGCAACTGGAAATCACCCCTGAAGGGATTCACTGCGACGGCTATCCGTTCAGCGGCGTGCACTTCTGGGGCCGCAATAACGTGGAGGGCGCCGAGAGCCGTTTGTACTCCGCGCATGAGCAAGAACACCTGGCCTCGACGACGTATCAGGAAATCCTCGACACCACCTTCTTCCTCGATCGCGACATGCGTCACTACGTGACACCGGCACGCAATACCCATTCGCACGCGATGGCGTACCGGCAGATTCTGGCGATCTCTTTCTCGCGGCCCGGGACCGCTTTCGACATTGTTCGCTAATCAGCTCGACCCCATGATGAACATCGCCGAGTGCGTCGCTCCGGTGATGCTGCGGCGCACCACGGCCAAGGATGCACCACGCCTGGAGCGGTTCTTTCGGCAGTTTGAAGAGGTTTCGTTCTGCGAATGGCAGGACGCCAAATGCCTGCGCGGCGTGCTGGTGCAGAAGACCACCACCGCGTTCATCGCGCTGGATGTCAGTGGCGAAATCGTCGGCGCGGTGTTGGGCGGGATGCTTGGCAGTCGCGGCACGATCAACCACTTGGCCGTGAGCCCGTTGTATCGCAGCCAGGGCGTCGGTCAGCGTTTGGTCGAGGCGGCCTCGGCAGACATGAAACGCGTGGGCGTGCTGCGCATGTTCCTGTTTGTCGACGATGCCAACCTCGCCGGCCAACGCTTTTGGAGTGCCCAGGGTTTTTGCGAACCGCGCGGCGAAAGGACTTTTGAGAGGGATTTATGAATGAGACGTCCAGCCGCCAGCCGCTGATGGTCGAGCCGCTGCCTTCACGTACGTTCGCCGAAGCCAGTCCCGTGGTCGCGGGGTATTTCACGGTGTCGTTCGTGTTCGGATTGATGGCGGTGAATGCGGGTTTGCCGGTGTGGCTGCCGGTCGCCATGTGCCTGTTTGTGTACGCCGGCGCGTCGCAGTTCGCAGCGCTGGCGCTGATTTCCAGCGGCGCGTCGCTGACCACCATCATCCTCACTACGTTTCTGATCAACGCACGGCACATGCTGATGTCGGTTTACATGGCCAAGGCCTTGCAGACGATGGGCCTCAGTCGCCTGGAGCGCTGGTGTTACGCGGGCGGGCTGACCGATGAGTCGTTCGCTTTTCACAGCGTCAAACTGGGCAAAGGTGCGCCAGTCAACGTGCGTTACCTGATCGGCTTCAATCTGTATTGCCACACCTCGTGGGTGCTCGGCGGTTTGCTCGGGGCGATTTGCGCACAGTACGCGGCGCACTTGATCAAATATCAGCTCGACTACGCACTGACCGCGATGATGCTCTACGTGCTGGTTTCGTTGTGCAACACGCGTAACAAGCTTGTCGCCGCACTGGCCGCCATCGCCTGCATGGGGGCGCTGAGCCTGGCCGGCAGCTCGCCGTTCAACGTATTCATCGCCACATTCGTGGGTTGCGGGGTGGGTGTATGCCTGACCAAACGTTCCTGATTCTGGTCGTGGTGCTGATGATGGCCGTGACCTTCTTGCCGCGTGCGTTGCCGCTGCAAGTGAACACCGACCATTGGCCGCCCTTCGTCGCCCGCGCGCTGGAGTTTTTGCCGGTGGCGATCGTCGCTGCCATCAGCGTCACGCCGTTGTTGATCAAGGACCAACACGTGCAGCTCGATCGCCCGGAGTTTTACGCCGCGATTCCGACGCTGTTATGTGCGTACTTCAGCAAAAACCTCTTTCTCTCCGTTGCGGTGGGTACGGCTGCGTACATTGCGCTCGGCTCGTTCATGTAGCGGCAGGTCGACGACATCGTGCAGAGCCTGGCCCGACAACTCCGGATTATTGATCGCCAACCGCACTTCGAGGGCATCTTCGAAGCCGGGGAAAATCGTCAAACCGTTACGCTGGGCTGCATCGCGCGAGACCATGCCGAGGCCGTCCATCTGCGTGATCAACGACAGCGTCAGGGTTTCGCTACACGAATACACCATGCGTGTGCCCGACTCGTAATTGCCAAGGCCGGCGTCGAGAAAGCGCAAAAAGCTGTGGGAATACGGACAATCGTCTGCCGGACGCACCTGAAACTTGTTACCCAGCAACACCAACGGATCATGTTCCTGGCCGCAATGCGCACCGACCACCTGCACCTGGACCTCGGGCAGGATGATGCTCGGTAGGCCCGGCTGCTGCGGACCGATCAGCACGGCCAGGTCGAAGTCTTCGTTCTTGAGCTTGCTGAGATTTTCCATTGACTCGGCGTAGCTGAATTCCAGCTGGTAATCGGCAAACACCTCAATCAGGCGTCCGATCATTCGCCGGTTGAAGTCAGCCGAAAGCGTGGTGTTCAGCGCCACCTTGAGCGTGCGCTGCCCAGGCACCTTCAGCGCGGCAACTTTTTCTTCAAGCTGCCGCGTGGCGACCAATACCTTGTCCATGTAAGGCGTGAGTTCCGTGCCTTGCGTGGTCAGGGTCAACCCCTTGTTGGAGCGACGAAACAACCTGAAACCGAACTGTTCCTCGACCTTGTTCAACTGCGCAGCCAATGCCTGCACGGTCAAACACGAATGCTCTGCTGCCGCCGACAAAGAGCCGGTCTGCACAATGCGCATCAGGTTGCGTAGGGTTCTGCTATCCATTGGGTAATGCCCTCTAAAGTGGGCTGGCTATTGTTGAGTACCTGGCCGTCGGTTGGGCGATACGTGCTGGCTATAATCCTGCACATGAACACGCTTGTCCCGAGTTTAGTAGCGAAATGATGCTGCGTCCGATGGCTGGAGGCTTACATAGGGTCGGGGTTTTTGGGAAAGGGTGGGTGATCGGGGTTAAAAAAATGCTCAGGCCGGGAGGTTTGGGCATTTTTTTGGTTTTTTGTTTACATGGGATCGCGCCATTTCGTACGTCTTGAAGGCCGCTCTCTGCACAGCTGTCGGAAGTCTCCCAGTCAAAAAGAGGACTCGCCTGATTTTTTTCCATTGCTCAATTCGTTGGAATATCGACGTATCAATTCGAGGTTGTTCCTTCGGATTTGAGCCCATTGGATATCAAGGCATCTGCCCGCATCCACGACGCGAGCGAGTAGATGTCGATGGATGTACCCAGCATCAAGGAAGCTATCGGTCAGCAAACCTGGAAAGACATTGGGTTGCCAGATATCCGGGATATCCCGCTTTCGCTGCTGGCCTCGGATGCTCAGGAACAGCCAAGTGCGATTGATCTCGAGCACGCCTTGGAACAAGTTGCGCTGGGATTTGGACTGCAGGAGGGGGTTGAGGCTGTATTGCTTGAAACGCCATATGTATCTCTGTCCGTACGACGGCAGTACCTGTTGCACATCGTAGAGAAACGACCAAACGCCCGAGAGCGGTTTACAGAGTTCGCGTTGGATACGGTTCGAAACCCACTGGAGATTTGGCAGGTTTCATACAGCGACGGGTCCTGTCGCCTCGCGTTCATTGGCGCTTTCGACACAAAGTATCAAATGCTCGTAGTAGTCCATGTTGACCATGGAAACGTGCTTTGGAATTTTATGAACTGTGACAAGAAAGCGTTGAACAAGCATCGACATGGGCTTTTGGTTTATCAACGATACTTTTTCTCGAAACAAAAAAAGCAGCCTGATTAGGCTGCTTTTTTTGAAGAAGTCGCTTGATATTGTGCTCCCTCAAGCAGGGGAGAAGAGGTCTCACCCGAGCGCTGATTTCCAGGTTATCAACGGGGTTCCTAACGCCGACTATCGCCACCTGGGGCAGTCGGTTTCGCGCTCTTGGGCCGATTCTCTGCCAGTTACCGCAGGGGTGTCAACCTGACACTCCGCGCTCTTAAATTCAATTACGGAGTAAATTATATTTTTTGTTCGTATCTGTACTAGCATAAGAATCACGACACCAAGGAGGCCACCCCATGCCTGCCTCATCCACCGCCCTTAGCCCACAGCAACAACTCGACAACCCGGAAGCCGGCCGCGTTGCGCTCAAGTTCTTCTTCAACCTCATGGAGCGCTGGGGCTGTACCGCCGAGCAACAACGCACATTGCTGGGCAAAGTCGGCAATACCACCTTCTACAAATACAAACACCTGCCGCCCAATATCCGTCTGCCCCACGACACGCTGGAGCGCATTTCCTACCTGATGGGCATTCACAAAGCGCTGAGCATCATCTTCAGCAACAGCCGCGAACGGGCTTACACCTGGGTCAGCAGCCCCAACACCGCCGCGCCGTTCAACGGTCAGTCGGCGTTGTCCTACATGCTGGTCGGGCGAGTGGTCGACATCGCGGACGTGCGCCGTTACCTCGATGGTGTGCGCGGTTGATGGCGCCGCAACTGGCCGATCCACAGTGGCCAAAGGCCTATCGGATCGTTAACAGCTGCTTCCCGCCGATTTCGTTATTCGAGGACGTGCTCGACGCCGAAGACCTGACCACGGCCTATGCGCTGGAGGCGCTGACCAACGACCGGTTGATGGAAGAGGCTGGCGTGCTTTCTCGAGTGCGTCCCGAAGACCGCATCTGCGGCCCTGGCTCTACGCCAGTTATGGCGGCGTTCACGCATATCGGCAAGACCAGCCGCTTTACCGATGGCACCTTCGGCGTCTATTACGCCGCCAGCAGCCAGGCTGCCGCCATTGCCGAAACGCGTTATCACCAAGAGCGGTTCCTGGCGGCGACCAACGAGCCCGACCTTGAGCTGACCATGCGCACTTACGTCAACAAGGTCGTCAAACCGCTGCACGACATTCGGCAACATTACCCGCATCTGCATGACCCGAATCCGATGGCCTACGGACCGGCTCAAGTGTTCGCCCGCCAATTGCGGGACACACTGTCCTGGGGATTGCTCTACAACAGCGTTCGGTTGCCCGGGCATGAGTGTGTGGCGGCGTTTCGCCCACCGGCGGTGTCGATTCCGAAGCAGGGCAAGCACATTCGGTATGTGTGGAGTGCGAGCAGTCGGCAGATTTCGTTTGTGTTTGAGGTGAGCGAGGTGTGAGCCGCAAGGCCAAACTATGGCTGCGGCTTGAGAACGGTGTGGCCGATTTCTCAACGGATTTATGCCGGAAGGTACATTTCTACCTATCCATCAAGCCGAAAGCCTCGAACAATTCGAGGCTCTTCATTGGCGCTTTCCAGCGAGATACTCATTACACCACGTAACTAATGAAGTTCCCGCCCCCACCTTTATCCCCTCCAGCTAACTCCCTACATTGAACTCCAACGCCTACCCATTCATTCCGACGGGCAGGTCACTTGGAGATTCCTCATGCCTTTCGTAAGCGTACGCATCACCCGCGATGGCGTTACCCCGGAGCAAAAAGCTCAGGTGATCGCCGAAATCACTGAAACCCTGGCGCGCGTCCTCAACAAGGACCCGCACCTGACCCACATCGTGATCGAAGAAGTCGACACCGATAACTGGGGTTACGCCGGCCTCACCACCACCCAATACCGCAAGCAACTGGCCGAGGCCAAGGGCAAGTCGTGACCGCGTCCGTCGCCATGGATTTCATCTGCGGCGAGGTGTGACTGGGCGCGACGAGAACGTGGCCGGGGAAACCGATCAAGCCGCTTCAAATCATCATTTATCAGTGAGGTTCATCGTGAGCAGTTCGAAAAAAGTCATCGTTATCACCGGCGCCTCTCAAGGTCTGGGCGCAGGCATGGTCAAGGCGTTTCGTGATCTGGATTACAACGTGGTCGCCACTTCGCGTTCGATCAAACCGTCCACCGATCCGGACATCCTCACCGTGGCGGGCGACATCGGTAATCCGGAGGTCGCGCAGCACGTGATCCGTGAAACCATCGAACGGTTCGGCCGCGTCGACACGTTGGTCAACAACGCCGGCATCTTCATCGCCAAGCCGTTCACCGCGTACACCGCTGAAGACTACGCCAACGTACTGTCGGTCAACCTGAACGGCTTCTTCTACATCACTCAACTTGCGATCAACCAGATGGAAAAACAGGGCAGCGGCCACGTGGTCAACATCACCACCAGCCTGGTCGACCACGCAATCGACGGCGTGCCATCGGTACTGGCATCCCTGACCAAGGGTGGACTGAACGCGGCGACCAAATCCCTGGCCATTGAATACGCCAAGCGCGGCATTCGGGTAAATGCGGTGAGCCCCGGCATCATCAAGACGCCGATGCACGGTGAGGAGACTCATGCCGCGTTGGGCAATCTGCACCCGGTTGGGCGGATGGGGGAGATCAGCGATATCGCGCAGGCGGTTGTTTATCTCGATGGCGCGAACTTTGTCACTGGCGAGATTCTGCATGTGGACGGCGGGCAGAGCGCGGGGCATTGAGGGCTGGTTTTACCAACGACTGAAACACCAAAGCCTTCGTATTCTGCGAGGGCTTTTTTTTAACCGTCTAGCCGAATCTGTTGGCTCGCCTTAATCCCATTGCGACTAAGGCTTAGTGCTTATCGTGATTAGTCTCGGTGGAAAGTTTTGGGCCAGCGGCAATACTTCCATTTCGTATCGAAACTATTGATAAGGCGTGGAGCAATAAGGCATGAACTTGGCGGCCTCCGCAAAAAAACAATCTCGGTTTTCATTTATTAAACGCTGCCTGCGAGAACCGTTATTGCACTTTTTAGTGGCCGGATTTTTACTCTTTGCGCTTTACGGTGGTTTGCACAATTCAACCGTCAATCAGGCTCCTCAGCGAATCGAAATCACCCCTGAGGATATTCAGCGGATTGAAATCTCCTGGCTGGCGCGATGGCAACGCCCGCCTACCGAACAGCAACTTCAAGGCCTGCTCGATGATTACGTGAGAGAGGAAATTCTCTACCGCGAAGCATTGAAACTCGGCCTGGATAAAGACGACACCATTATTCGCCGCCGTCTGGCGCAGAAGATGGACTTTCTGGCAGAAGATGTCGCCTCCCTACGCGAGCCCTCCCTCGGTGTACTGGAGGCCTGGTACAAGCAGCATCAAGACCTCTACGCGCCACCGCCACTGGCGACCTTCCATCATCTGTTCTTCGCTTCGGACAAACGCGGTGCAGATGCGCAAGCGCAGGCTCAAGCAGCGCTGGCCACTCTGAAAGACAAGAACAGTGGCACAGGCGATGCGTACCTGTTTAAAGACACTTACGCCGAGCAATCTCAAGATCAGGTAGCGCGGGCCTTCGGTTCAAAATTCGCCATTGCCTTGTTCCAACAGACACCGGGACATTGGGTGGGGCCCATGGAGTCAGGTTTCGGCTGGCATCTGGTGTGGATTGAAGCACTGGCCAAACCTGCGGCTCCGCCGTTTGAGACAGTGGCCCAGCAGGTCAAGTCCGATTGGCTCTCCGAGCAACGTAGCGAGACGAAGCGCTCGAATTTCGAGGCGTTGAAAGCACGTTATGAAGTGGTGGTATTGATGCCGACGTCCGCCAGCGGGATCGCCACAGCCCAAACGGAGCAGCCGTAATGGGGCGTCCTGTCTGGCTCCTGTTGTTCTTTTTATTCATGGGGCAAGCGGCCCTGGCTCACGATGCCCGGCCCGCCTACATGGAAATCAACGAAACGGCCATCGGACGTTATGACGTTCTGTGGCGCACGCCAGTGCTCGCCGGGATGCGACTGCCTATCGCGCTGAGGTTCCCGAAAGACGTGCAAACCGTCGTTGAACCCGTGGAAAGCGAACTGAACGATTCACTGATCGAACGCCGGGTGATCGATGCCGGGCCTGCAGGACTGGTGGGAAAACGAATCGACTTTGTCGGCTTGCAAGCGAGCATCACCGACGTACTGGTGCGTGTCTCTCGTCTGGACGGAACGGTGTCGACCACGCTCGTCCAGCCAGCGCAGCCGTGGATAGAAATCGCCGCCACCCCGGGCGTATTTTCGGTGGCCCGTGCGTTTCTGGTCCATGGCATCGAACACATACTCGGTGGTTTCGATCACCTGATGTTCGTCTTCGGCTTACTGCTGCTGGTACGCAACGGCTGGATGTTGGTGAAGACCATCACCGCATTCACCCTCGCTCACTCCATCACCCTGGCACTCGCCGCACTGGGCGCCGTGCGGCTTCCCGGCCCTCCCGTCGAAGCTACGATCGCGCTGAGCATTCTGTTACTGGCGGTGGAAATCGCCCGCAAGAATCGTGGTGACCCCAGCTTCACTGCGCAGTGGCCATGGGTCGTGGCGTTCTGCTTTGGCCTGTTGCACGGCTTTGGTTTTGCCGGCGCACTGGCGGAAATTGGCCTGCCACAACGCGATCTGCCCTTGGCGCTGTTTACCTTCAATGTCGGTGTCGAGATCGGCCAGTTGATGTTCGTAGCCGTTGTACTGAGCCTTCGCGAGATGTTGCTGCGTTTAAGACTGCCAAAGCCTGCGTTGCTGTATGCCCAACCGATTGCTTCCTATGGGCTGGGAACGCTGGCCGCTTTCTGGTTTTTCGAACGGATTTCGACTTTTTGGTCCTGAGTGGTCCTGTCACTGCCGTATTCCGGAGACATGGAAAATGAAAACCAATCATCACTTCATCGCGCAATCGCTGTTTGGTTACGTCCTGCTCGGCCTCGCTGTCAGCACTCAGATCATGGCGGCCGGCAACCCGGATCGCGAGGTCTGGTTTGGCCAGACGCACTCGCACACGTCGTGGTCGATCGATGCCTACCTGATCGGCAACCACTTGGTCGGACCGGAAGAAGCCTACAAATATTCATTGGGCATGCCGGTCATGCACCCGATGGGGTTTGAAGTGCAATTGCGGGGTCGACCGCTGGACTTTCATGGGGTGACCGATCACTCGGAATATGTCGGCGTGATTGCCCTGGCCAACGATCCGAAATCTGACTTCAGCAAGCTGCCCATCGCCAAAAAACTGATCGCCAAAACCCCGGAGGATTTCAACCGGATCTTCAAATGGATTGCCGGCAGTATCAGCGGCAAACCGATTGAAGAGCTGATCGACCCCAAGGTGGCGGGCGGCATCTGGCAACAAACCATTGCCATCGCCGACAAATACTACAAGCCCGGCAAATTCACGACCTTCGTCGCCTATGAATGGACCTCGGCGCCGAACAACCAGAACATGCACCGCAACGTGTTCTTCCGCGATTCAAAAAAGGTGCCTGCTCTGCCCTTTACGGCACTCGACTCGAATAAACCGGAAGACCTGTGGGCCTGGATGGACGGTCAGCGCAAACAAGGCAATGAAGTGCTGGCGATCTCGCACAACGCCAACCTCAGCAACGGCATCATGTTCCCGGTCGATGTCGATGACCGGGGTCGCCCCATCGATGCCGCCTGGGCCGAAACGCGGATGCGCAACGAGTCGTTGACCGAAATACACCAGGTCAAGGGCACCTCGGAAACCCATCCTGAGCTGTCGCCCACGGATGAATTCGCTAACTACGAAATCATGAGTTTCCTGATTGGCGTAGACAACAGCACCTCCAAACTCAACGGCAGTTATGTGCGCCAGGCTTGGCAAAACGGGATGGCACTGCAAGAAGCCAAAGGCTTCAACCCTTACAAGATGGGCGTAGTCGCCGCCAGCGACTCCCACAACGGGGTGATTCCGTATGCTCAAAACAACAACTTCGGTTCCCATGGTTTTACCGACAGCACACCGGAGGCACGCCTTTCCGGCAAGGAGAACTCGGGCATGGAGGCACTGCAAACCAGCACATCCGGCCTGGCTGGCGTCTGGGCTGAAGAAAACACCCGTGAATCGATCTTCGATGCCATGAAACGCAAGGAAGTGTATGGCACCAGCGGTGTACGGATCCCGGTCCGTCTGTTTGGTGGCTGGGGCTTCGACAGCAGCCTGTGGAACGAAAAAGACTGGGTGCACGCCGCCTATGCCAAGGGTGTTCCGATGGGCGGCGACCTGCCGGAAAAAACCGGTAAAGAAGCGCCGTCATTCGTAGTGTGGGCAGTCAAGGATGCCGATGACGGTAACCTCGACCGCATTCAGATCATCAAGGGCTGGACCAAAGACGGCCAGACCTTCGAGAAAATCTACGATGTCGTCTGGTCCGGTGATCGAGTCCCGGATCCAGCCACCGGCAAGGTGCCGGCGGCGGGCTCCACGGTCGATATTTCCAAGGCCACTTACACCAACACCATCGGTGCCACCGAGCTGAAAAAAGTCTGGGTCGACCCGGACTTCGATCCCGCCCAGCACGCGTTCTACTACGCCCGCGTGTTGCAAATCCCGACACCACGCTGGAGCACCTACGACGCCGCCAAGCTGCAAGTAACACCACCGGCCGATGTCTCGGCTACGGTCCAGGAACGTGCATGGACGTCGCCTATCTGGTACTCGCCGAATGCGCAGGACAGCAAGTCGATGGCTCGCGGCAAAACCATTGATCAGCTGAAAACCGAAGGCGCCAAGGCACTCACCAACGATCAATTACAAGCCTACGTCGTGGGAAAAACGATCAAGGTGCGCAACACGGTCACCGGCCAGACCTTTGAAATTGCCTATGGCACCGATGGCCAGCGCTTGGTCACGAGTGTCGACGGTAAACCGGCTGAGGAAGGTGAATACCTGAACATGCTGCACGGCGGACAGTTCGGCGTACCCGCCAAGTACGAAATCAAGGATGGACACCTGATCACGACCCTCGGCGGTTCGCCCTTCGAGGCCACGGTGTTTGAACAAAACGGCAAGTACGTGGCCGCTCGCAGCAGCGAGTTCGGCTATGTGAACTATGAGGTCGAAGAGGTGAAGTAACGGGGGGGCATAGCCCGTGACGCAGCAGCCTCCGGTTGCGGCCGGCAGTTATGGCGACACGGGCGCGTCGAGCGGCTACGGTCGAGAGCGCCTGATCGGCGATATCGGGCATGAATCCCAGAAACAACAAAGCCCTCGTATTTCTACGAGGGCTTTGTTTTGTATGGTGCCGGCACCAGGAGTCGAACCCGGGACCTACTGATTACAAGTCAGTTGCTCTACCAACTGAGCTATACCGGCGTGTTAGGGCGACGATTATAGCGATTGGATTGGTTCTGTAAACCCCTGAATTCAGACTATTTTTACTTAGGCTTCCGGTCAGGCCCGGCGCAGGGTTTTCTTGAGTTTCTGGATGGCTTGCCAGGTGCGGCTATTTTGCATGGCGCGCAGCTGTGCTTCGGCCTGTTCGGCTCGACTTAGAGCGGCGGCGAGCTGTTGTTCGGCGTCGCCGAGCGGGTGGCTGAAGTTGTGGCCTTTGCAGAACTGGAACTCGTCGAGGTTGCACGGCGGGATGTCGAAGGCGGGTTTAAGGTTCAGGTGTTCTTCGGCGAGGTAATAGGTGTTGATGCCGTCGAACAGGATGGAGTGGTAGCCGGCGCCGGTGACGAGGGTTTCCCAGGCCTGGTCGCGGTCCCATGGGGTTTCGATGAGGATGACCCACGGCCGCCATTGGGTGAAGTCGATGCCGCGCAATACGGTTTCTTCGTGGCCTTCGACGTCGATTTTCAGAAAGTGAATCGGGCGACCCTGGGCGTGTTCTTCGCAGATCGAGTTCAGGCTGCGGGATTTGACGGTTTGGCTGCGCACGTCCATGCCGGCGTCTTTGTGCATTTGCGCCATGGCCGGGTCGAGCGTCGAGAGGCCGGTGCCGGCGATGCCATAGAACGTCAGGTCGTTGGCGGTTTCACCGGCCACGCATTGCAGGTTGGTGTCTTTGGGGCGCTGCTGGCACAGGGCTTCGTAATAGTTGGGCATCGGTTCGACGTTGATGCCTGTCCAGCCGTGATCGTAAAAGGCCTTGGTGACCGAATCATGGGTGGGGTCGTTGGCGCCAATGTCGATGTAGAAACCATTTTCGACGGTTTTCAGGGCGCGCCACAGGCGTATGTCTTCGAAATTCTGTGCGTAAGAAATGAACGTCACGGTCGCATCCTGTCGGTCGAATTTTCTTGTTCGTGGCCGCGCTGTTGGCGCGCTTGCGTGTTTGTATAACAAGAGTCGGGTAGCGGCGCAATTTTCCCCGCGTGGCGTCCCGGATTAGGCGCTTATGTCCTTTGCGTTGAACGCTTATGCACAACGGGCTTGATGGCTGGCTTCGTTATCAGTGTTTTTGTGGACCCGTTCTCATTTGCTCGCAAATACCTGTTTTTCGGGTTTTTTTAGCAGGTGTACGAAAAATGAACAGTGCCGTTTCACCCCTGAAACAGCGGCGTATATTGGATCCAGGATAATTCCATCAACAGAGTTATCCACAGGCTGTGGTTTTTTACGCGCGTTCTGCCACGAGCAGCAAATTACGCGGTGTGAGCGGGGTTTCGCAGAAGGTGCCGAGGCGAACCGTGTAACCCGCATCGGTCAGGAAAAGTGCCCGATCAAGGACCAGCCAAAGCTCCAGCGGGCGTCGGAAAAGTCCGCGCAGCAGCTCCAGGTTGCGGACTTGCGCCAGTCGTTGCCAACCGGCGGCTTCGAGTGTGGCCCAATCTTGCGCGCCGATTGTGGATAACTCTTTCAGACTGGCCAGGTGTTGGCAGTAATCGGCGAAGGATTTGTCCAGCCAGGCGCTGGGCAGGGACGGGGTGGGCAGGTATTCGTCGACGCCGCGCATTTGCCGTTGCAGCAGATCAAAGCCCAGGCGTCGCGCCATGGATGTGTCGCGCTGACGCCGCACGCGGGCGCCGGCGGTGACGGTTTCGCTCATCGGCAGCGCGAGATCATCGAGCGATAGCTGTAGGCGGGATCGCACACCGGCCAAGGACAGTGGCTGATACGTGGCAAGGCTGATCCGGTTGTAGCAGCAGGGCGCAATCGCCAGTTGTTTGCAGCCCGCCGCACTGGCGAGCTGCATCAGCCGAACGTGCAGGTCGCCGCAAGCATGCAATGCCACAGGCGTCTGGTCAGCGCTCATTAACGAGGCGACACCGGGTGCAAGCACATCCTGTTCGACATGCAGCGCATGCATTTGATGGCGTTGACTGAGCGTTTGTCCGCTGATGACCAGCGCCGGGTCATATTCCAGGCAGGTCAATTGTTGGCCGGTTTGCAGCAAACGCCGGCCCAGGTGGCCCTTGCCCGAGCACCAATCCAGCCAATGCGTCGGCGGCGCCGCAAACGACAAACGGCTGGCAAACGCCTCGATCTGCCGCCACTTGCGCCCCGGCACATCGACGTTCAGCCGATGCCCGGCCGCTTCAAGCCTATGGGCTGGCAACTCGCCGACCGAGCTCAGCTCAAGCGACAACGCCGCCAAGGTCGCGAACGGCTCCGGCGCATCCAGCGAGCAAGGTTGGTTGTGACTGTTTTCCGCCTCTTCCAGCGACCGACCGCGGAGCCATGAAGACAACGACGGGTAGGACACTTCCCAAGGAAGCTGCAGATGAGTGAACGGTCGTGGCTTCCACAGCGCTTGATGCTCAATCAGAAAAGCATCCAGCGCAGTGAAGCGGGCGAGCAGGTCCTCGCCCGTCAGCACGCGGGAGGAATCAACGCCCTTGGCAGGCATCGACGCGCAACCAGCGCTCCAGCAGCTTGAAGCCGCGAACCAGTACGTAAGCCATCAGCAGGTAGAACATGCCCGCTGCGAAGAAGATCTCCACCGGCAGGTAGGTGCGGGCAATGATGGTGCGGGCCATGCCGGTCAGTTCCAGCAGGGTCACGGTGCTGGCCAGGGCGCTGGCCTTGAGCATCAGGATCACTTCGTTGCTGTAGGCCGGCAGGCCGATGCGTGCCGCACGCGGCAGGATGATGTAGAACAGCGCTTTCGGGCGGGACATGCCCAGGGCGCGCGCCGCTTCAATCTCGCCCGGCGGAATGGCCTGGATCGCGCCGCGCAGGATCTCGGCGATGTAGGCCGCCGTGTGCAGGGTCATGGTGGCGGTGGCGCACCAGAACGGATCGCGCAGGTACGGCCACATCGAGCTGTTGCGCACCGCATCGAACTGCGCCAGGCCGTAATAGACGAGAAACAGCTGAACCAGCAACGGCGTGCCACGGAAAAAGAAGATGTAACCGTAGGGAAAGGCCCGCACCCACCAGAGGCGCGACGAGCGGGCGATGCCCAGTGGAATCGCCAGCAGCAACCCGGCAATCACGGCGATGGCCACCAGTTCCAGGGTCAGCGTTGCGCCCTGGGCCAGTTTCGGCAGCCATTTGATGATGACTTCCCAGTTCATTGAGTGCTCCTCGCAAAGCCGCGAGCGGCACGTTTTTCCATCAAATGCATGCCGCCCATGGCAAGCACCGTCAGGCCCAGGTACATGAACGCGGCCACCATATAAAAGGTGAACGGTTGCTTGGACACGGTCACGCCGATTTGCGCGTGGCGCATGATTTCTTCCAGACCGATCACCGACACCAGCGCGGTGTCTTTCATCAGGATCATGAACAGATTGCCCAAGCCCGGCAGGGCGATGCGCCACATCTGCGGCATGATCAGCCGGGTGAAAATACGAAACTTCGACAGGCCCAGCGCCACGCCGGCTTCTCGATGCCCTTTGGGGATTGCCAGAATCGCGCCGCGAAACACTTCCGTGGCGTAGGCGCCGAAGCACAGGCCGAGAGCGATCACGCCGGCGGCAAAGGCATTGAGTTCGAGGTCGGGATTGCCGAAAAACTCACCCAGGGCACGCATCAGGCTGACCGTGCCGAAGTAGATCAACAGTACCCAGAGCAGTTCCGGGATGCCGCGAACCAGTGTCGAATAAGTGCCGCCAAGCCATTGCAGCAGCTTGTACGGGGAGGTCTTGGCCAAGGCGCCGAGCAGACCGAGCACCAGCCCCAGGCACAGGGCCGAGAGTGCCAGTTTCACAGTCATCAGCGCGCCAGCGGCGAGCGCCGGGCCGAATCCGTAGAGATCGATAGTCATGGATTTCTTTTCAAATCGCGGCAGGCAATGCCGGGGACTGGCGCCGTCAGTGAGCGGCGCCGGTCCGGCAGGTCAGAATCAATAGATGCTGAACGGGAAGTACTTGTCGTTGATCTTTTTGTAGGTGCCGTCTTCGACGATTTCTTTCAGGGCCAGGTTCAGCCTTGCGCGGAGCGGGTCGCCTTGACGGACGGCGATACCGATCTTGTCGCTCTCTTCAACCGGGTCGCCCTTGAATTCGTACGACTTGCCGGCGTCGCTTTTCAGCCACTCGTAGTTGACGTATTTGTCGGCGAGGATGCCGTCCAGACGACCGGAAGTCAGGTCCAGATAAGCGTTTTCCTGGGTGTCATAAAGCTTCACTTCGACGTCCGGCATGTTGTCTTCCATCCAGGTGCCGGCGAGGGTCGCACGTTGTGCGCCGATCACTTTGCCTTGCAGGGAGGACTTGTCGGTTTTGAACTCTTTGTCTTTCGGTGCGATGAATTGCAGCTTGTTCGAGTAGTACGGGTCGGTGAAATCCACCGATTTCTTGCGCTCGTCGGTGATCGACATCGAGGAGATCAGGAAGTCGAACTTCTTGGCATTCAGGGCGGGGATGATGCCGTCCCAGTCAGAGGTGATCACGGTGCAATCGACTTTCATCTTGGCGCACAGGGCGTCGCCGATTTCTTTGTCGAAGCCAACGACATTGCCACTGGCATCTTTGTTGTTGAACGGCGGGTAGGCCGCTTCGATGCCCATCTTCAGGGTCTCGGCCATGGCACCGGCGCTGAACGCCAGGGTGACGGCGGCGGCCAGGAAGACCTTTTTGTAGTTCTGCATGCGGGTAGCTCCGTTAGCGGTTGCTGGACATGAATTGTTTGCAGCGCGCCGAAAGCGGGTTGTCGAACACCTGCTGTGGCGATCCTTGCTCTTCTACCAGGCCCTGGTGGAGGAACACCACCTCGCTGGACACCTGACGGGCAAAGCCCATTTCATGGGTGACGAGCAGCATGGTGCGGCCTTCTTCGGCCAGTGCGCGGATGACATTAAGTACTTCCTGGACCATTTCCGGGTCAAGGGCGGAGGTGGGCTCGTCGAACAGGATCACCTTGGGTTGCATCGCCAGCGTGCGGGCGATGGCCGCGCGTTGCTGTTGGCCGCCGGACAGCTGCGCCGGGTAGGCGTGGCGCTTGTCGGCGATACCGACCTTGGCCAGCAAGGCTTCGGCGACTTCAGTGGCCTCGGCTTTGCTCTGGCCGAGCACGCGGCGGGGCGCTTCGATGATGTTGTCGAGCACGCTCATGTGCGGCCACAGATTAAAGTTTTGAAACACAAAACCAATCTCGCTGCGCAGGCGATTGATCTGCTTGCCGTCGGCGGCAACCAGTTCGCCGTTCTTCGCGGCTTTGAGTTTGAGTTCTTCGCCGGCCACCAGAATCTGGCCCTGGTGCGGGTTTTCCAGCAGGTTGATGCAACGCAGGAACGTGGACTTGCCGGAACCGGAAGAACCCAGGATCGAGATCACGTCGCCGTCGCGGGCGGTCAGCGAGATGCCTTTGAGCACCTCAAGCTGTCCGTAGCGTTTGTGCAAGTTGCGGATTTCAAGCGCGGGCGTGGCCTCAGCCATGTGCGTTCCTCATAGTGTTTCGCTCCTGCTGTTGGTGGCCTTCCTGGCGAGGCGGCCAAGCTAGCATAGCGTCTGAATGGCAGCCAACAGCGCTTCGGGCGGTAAATGGGCGGCAGGTGTCTGGTTGTCGCATCGGTACAGCAGACTGTCGCGCTGCTATCAACCGAACAGCCGTTTGATCCAGAGGCTGCGCGGGTGTCGCGTAAAAAAGGGCGCGATGTTGCCAGCTTTGGCGGGGTGTTGGAAGCGTCAACCGGACAAACGTTCATCTCGCGCACTTTTATTGTGCGTCAGCATATTTTTTTGTGTGTTTCTGGTGCGCCGATTCGTCCGTAAAGTGAGTCGCTGGGTAACGCTCTGGCGAATTGCCATTAATCTCAATGACTTGCGATGACTGTCCGGTCAGCCTGAGAGCCGCGTGCTTGAAGAGTTTGTAACATTTTGGCGCAATTATTGCGTGCAGAATACGGAACGCCCCGTTGGATTCTTTTTACGAGAAGGAACACCCCACGCGGTAGATGTCGTCGCTTTTCCTTACAAAGGTAGTTTCAATGAGCAGTACCCAAAGCTCCAATGGCCTCGAACAGGGGCTCAAACCGCGTCATGTGACCATGTTGTCGATCGCCGGGGTTATCGGCGCCGGTCTGTTTGTAGGCTCCGGCCACGCCATCGCCGCCGCAGGTCCAGCGGTGCTCCTGGCTTACGCTGCCGCCGGCACGCTGGTGGTGTTGGTGATGCGCATGCTCGGCGAGATGGCCGTTGCTTCGCCTGATACCGGTTCCTTTTCGACCTACGCCGACCGTGCGATCGGGCACTGGGCCGGTTTCACTATCGGTTGGTTGTACTGGTGGTTCTGGGTGCTGGTGATTCCTCTGGAAGCCAACGCCGCCGCGACCATCCTGCACGCCTGGTTTCCGAATGTGGCGATCTGGGCGTTCACCCTGGTCATCACGTTGCTGCTGACAGTGACCAACCTGTTCAGCGTGAAGAACTACGGTGAATTCGAATTCTGGTTTGCCCTGGTCAAAGTCATCGCGATCATCGGGTTCATCGGCCTTGGCATTCTGGCGATTTTCGGCTTGCTGCCGACCAGCCAGGTCAGCGGTGTTTCGCACCTGTTCGACACCCAAGGCTTCCTGCCAAACGGCATGGGCGCGGTTCTGGGTGCGATCCTGACCACCATGTTTTCCTTCATGGGCACCGAGATCGTGACCATCGCGGCCGCCGAATCGAAGAACCCTGGCCAGCAAATCTCCAAGGCCACCAACTCGGTGATCTGGCGGATCGGCTTGTTCTACCTCGTGTCGATCTTCATCGTCGTGGCCCTGGTGCCATGGAATGACCCGGTACTGGCGGCGGTCGGCTCCTACCAGACCGTGCTTGAGCGCATGGGCATCCCGAACGCCAAGCTGATCGTCGACATCGTGGTGTTGGTTGCAGTAACCAGCTGCCTGAACTCGGCGCTGTACACCGCTTCGCGCATGATGTTCTCCCTGGGCAAGCGCGGCGATGCGCCGGCCGTTTCCCAGCGCACCAACAAAAGCGGCACGCCGTACTGGGCGGTCATCCTGTCCACCGCCGCTGCGTTCCTCGCGGTGTTCGCCAACTACGTGGCCCCGGCCGCCGTGTTCGACTTCCTGCTGGCCAGCTCCGGCGCCATCGCGCTGCTGGTGTACTTGGTGATCGCTTTCTCGCAACTGCGTATGCGCAAACAGCGTATGGCACGCGGTGAGAAAATCGCCTTCAGCATGTGGCTGTTCCCGGGCCTGACCTACGCGGTGATCGTATTCATCGTCGGCGCGCTGACCATCATGCTGTTCCAGGAAGCCCATCGCGTGGAAATTCTCGCGACCGGTTTGCTGAGCCTGTTGGTGGTGGGGGCCGGTTTGCTGGTCGCCCGTCGTCGCCGCAATGAGAAGTTGACCGCAGCCGTCGCGCACTGAGTGTCCTGACTCAAGCCAAAGGCTGTGAAACATGGAAACGACCGCCATCAGCACTGATCGCGGTCGTTTTTGTTTTTGTGCAGGCGTTTTATCGGTGGGCTATCGGATGGACAGGATGATGGCGAGATAGTAGCCTTTGCCGCGAATGTGTATCCCGCTGTTGCAGGATGCGAAGGAGTTTCAGGACACGGATTGTTCGACGCCCCCAGCCTTCCAGGCTAAAGCCCCCCGACCCTTTCTTGCCTGCTCCCTCATCTGACGCGAGTCACAGATGCATTTGCGTGTGCTTGCCGTTCAAGCGCTGCATGGAGCTAGCCCGGCCGTACAGCCAACCCATCGGGGCATCAAGGAGAGAGACATGGCGTTTACCTCGGTTGTGTTCAAAAACCCTCATACCGGAGCCATGAAGGAAGCGCCGATCGGCTTCTCGTGGACCGTGTTTTTCTTTGGCTTTTTCCCGGCCTTGTTCCGGGGCGATATCAAGTGGGCGGCGATCATGTTCATCGTGGCCTGCTTTACGTTCAGCCTGAGCAATCTGGTGTTCATGTTCATCTACAACAAGCTGTACGTGCAGGACCTGATCGCTGCCGGGTTCAAGGCGCAATCGATCGCCAAGGGCGAATTGGGTTACGCGAGCGCCAAGCTGGGCTTTGAAATCCCGCGTCTGGAAGGTGCTGCAGCCTGAGGTTGCACCTTCGGCGAGGCAAAAAAAAACGGGCGCAATCAGTGATGATTGCGCCCGTTTGTTTGTGCCGGTTTCAGATGTTCAGACGGACTCGTCCTTTGGCTCCTGGGCTTCCAGCTTCTTGCGATAACTGTCCAGCGCATCGCCGAAGTCGGTGATGAACTGCGGATCTGTCAGCCACGCTTGAGCCGTGTCACGGTCCATGCCGTCGGCCCACATGCGGTAGTCGATCAGCATGTCGGCAGCCAGATGGGTGGCGGCCATGGCTTCGTTGTCGGCGTTTTCCATGTCCAGCAATTCAGGATGGTCGCTGATGATTTCGGCCAGATCCGCCAGCAGGATCAGCAGCATGTCATTGCGGCTGATGGCCTCGGCGTCGTGCATTTTGCTGAACATCGCCAGCGTGTATTCCGGGATCGGCTCGCCGATGTCGTCCAGGTCGTTGTCCAGCGCGGCGGGTTTGCGGCCGTGGATATTGATCTGTTTGGCTTTGATCTTCGCGCGCTTGGCGCGTTTCTGCTGCTTGTTCGGGGAGGCCATGGGAACTCAGTCCGGTTTCTGTTGGTTGTGGGCGGCGATGGTTTTGGAGGCTGCCACGTAGTCAGCCTGGAAGGCCGGCGATTCGATCCACGCCAAAGCGCTGGCTTCGTCGGCTTCTGCGGACCATTGGCGGTACTCGATCAACGCGCTAATGATGAAGTCAGTTGCTGTTTCTTCGCCTTCCTGCTCCAGCACCAGCGCGAGCAGCGGATGTTCAAGGAACGCGGTGCACATCGCCTGTTGGCTGATTTTTGCCGCGTCGATCATCTCTTTGAACAGTTCGGTCAGGTCCACCGATTCAAAGTCGATGCGATCGTCGTTCGGGTCCAGTTCCACCGGCGCGGCAACGCGTTGGGTGCGGTTCTGCTTGGCCTTGGTTTTGGCGCGGGCGGCACGTTTTTGCTGTTTGTCGGCGGAGGCCATGGGCGTCGTTCCGTAATTCGTTGAGGGTCAGCTGCGCGGGACTTGCCGCCCGGGTGTGTCGGGGGCCAGTTCGCCGGTTTGCAGCCAGGACAATGCAATGGGCCATAGTGTGGCTTGGTATGCGCTACGAAAAAAGGCGAAATGTCCGACTTCTGCTTCGCCGATGTCTTGGGGCGCGATGCGCAAGTGCGTGTTTGAACTGTTGGTGAAGTAATCGAGTAGCCGTTCTATGGCTGAAATGGTGCCGTAGGGGTCGTCGCTGATGCTGATGGCCAAGGTTCTCGCCGAGACGCTGGCGAAGGGCAGGCCACCGGTTTTTGCCTGCAGGGCGCGGCCGCTCGGGCGCTCTTCGAAACGGGCGGTGGGCGTGCTCCAGTCGCGAACCACGCCCGCCGGCGTGTCTTCCAGCCAGCCAAGGCGTTTGCCGGGGAAGTAGCCGTAAAGCATCGTCATCAACGGCATCACCACGTGCCACTTGCCGAACATGCGCCAGCGATGGGCCGGCACATAGTCGCGCCAGTAGGCGAATTGCGCACCGACCGTCACCAGGCGGCGGATGCTCTGCCCGGAAGCGCCCAGGCCCGCTGCACAGCCGCCAAAGCTGTGGCCGACCACGTCGATGGGTTGGCCGGGGAATTCACGCTGCGCGCGCTTGAGCATCGCCTCGAAATCCAGCGCGCCCCAATCGGTCCATGACGCGTTGAAGTTTTTGAGTGAGGCGGGGCGCGATTCGCCAATGCCACGGTAGTCGTAAGTGATCACCTCGAAATCGTTGGCAAACAGGTAATCGGCAAAACGCGAGTAATGGCGACAGCGCACAGAGGTGGCGGCGTTGATGATCACAACCGGGCGCATTGAGTGGGGCAGGGCGTGGCGCCAGGTGAAGCCGCCAAGAACGAAGCCATCGGCGGCGCGCTCCTTGAAGGGGGCTCCGGGCGGCGTAACAGGCAATGGCCGCTCGATTTGCGTGGAGGCCAGTGCGGGCTTGTCCTTGAGGTTCATCGGTTTCGGACCTTTTTGCGTAGCTGCCAACGATAGTCTTCACGGGGGGCAGGAACAACCGGGCGTAGTCCGTTTCGCAGCGTGGCCAAGATCGAATCAATCTAAAACCTGACCGGCACCCGTGGCATCAAAAGTCAGTTACCAAAAGGGTTCTGTGAAGCCCGGGAGTTTCTTCATGAAATACATCCATGCGTTCATCTTGTCCGCCGCTGTGGTCGGAGTGCTGACAACAACGGCGATGGCGAACGCCGCCAGTCTAGAGCCCGTCGACAGTTCGGGCGTGCAGATTCAACGGCAGCAGCAAAACGGCATTAGTTACTTGTCCGGCGGTGTTGGCGAGGATGAGGCGAAGGCCATTCAGCAGGCGACGGGTTACAACTTGCACATGACCTTTTCCATCGGACCTGAGGGCAAATACGTTCCGGATGTGGACGTGACTGTCCAAGGCGCCCAAGGCCAATCGGTGCTGGCGCTGACTCAGGCCGGCCCTCTGGTTTATGTCCAGTTGCCCGCCGGCAAGTACACCGTGGTCGCCACGCGAAATGGCGAGGCGAAGCGTGACACGACCGATGTCGGTAGCGATAACGCGCGCAATCTGGTGTTCAACTGGAAAGGTGATGAGTAGTGGCGGGAGTTCAAATCCAAGGCATAAAAAAACCCTGAATCTTGCGATTCAGGGTTTTCGGTATTTGGTGCCCAGAGACGGAATCGAACCGCCGACACGGGGATTTTCAATCCCCTGCTCTACCGACTGAGCTATCTGGGCAACGGGGCGCATTAAACTGGTTTTTCAGGGGGTCGTCAAGAAAGTTTTCAAAAAAATTTTAATTATTACCGTCGCTTACGTTCCGACCCCCGAAAAATCGGGATTATTCCGCTGGCGGAACGTAGCCGTCAGCCTTGGCGTATTCCTCGCCGGAAAAGAACTTGTCCATCTCGCCCTGAAGATATTTGCGGTCTTCGGCGTTCATCATGTTCAGGCGCTTTTCGTTGATCAGCAGGGTCTGGTGCTTTTGCCAGTCGGCCCAGGCCTTGGCCGAGACGTGGTCAAAAATGTCCTGGCCTTTTGCGCCGGGGAACGGGGCGCGTTCCAGGGCGGGCAGTTCTTCTTTGTACTTGCGGCACATGATGGTGCGGGTCATGACGACTCTCCTGCGTTCAATACGGCGGCCGCGCGTTCGAGCAAGGTTTTGACCGGGGCGGCAAGGCCCAGGCGCGGCGGGGTGGCGAGGTTATACCAGAGCCAGTCGGCCTCGGCCACGTGATGGCCGGCCTCCTGGACCTGAACCAGCCAGGGTTCGATGGATAACTGGAAATGGCTGAAGGTGTGAACCAGGCTTGGCAGCGCCTGTTGGCTGCCCAGTTCCAGCGAGTGTTGCGCAGCCAGGTGTTGCAGATCATCCAGATCTTCCAGCTCCGGCAAACTCCACAGACCGCCCCACAAACCCGTGGAAGGGCGACGGTAAAGCAGAATCGCGCCGTCACCGTTGGCCAGCATCGGCATCAGCGTGCGCTTCTGTGGCACGGTTTTGCGCGGTTTGGGGATCGGGTAGCGAGTCTCCAGGCCGAGCATGTGTGCTTCGCAGCCCTTTTCCAGCGGGCATAACAGGCAGCTCGGTTTGCTGCGGGTACAGAGTGTGGCGCCCAGGTCCATCATCGCCTGGGTGTAGGCGTTGACCCGATCATGCGGCGTAAAGCGCTCAGCGTTCGCCCATAGCTGTTTGGCGACCTTCGGCTCGCCTGGATAACCCTCTTGCGCCGTGAAGCGCGCCAGCACGCGTTTGACGTTGCCGTCGAGGATCGGCGCTCGCAGGCCCATGCTCAGGCTGGCGATGGCGCCGGCCGTGGACAGGCCGATGCCCGGCAGGTCGACAAGCTTTTCGACATCCCGGGGAAACTCGCCGGCGTATTCGGCGACGACGATCTTCGCGGTCTTCTGCAAATTGCGCGCACGGGTGTAATAACCCAGCCCGGTCCACAGATGCAGCACTTCGTCTTCCGGCGCGGCAGCCAGGGCTTCGACCGTCGGCAGCGAGGCCATGAACCGGTCGAAGTAATTCAGCACGGTGCTGACCTGGGTTTGTTGCAGCATGATTTCCGAGACCCACACCCGATACGGCGTGATGCCCTGTTGCCAAGGCAAGTCGTGGCGGCCGTGGCGGTCGTACCAATCCAGCACCGCCGATGAAAACTGCTCGGCTCTCATCGCTTGAACAGCCCCTTCAATGCGTTTTTGATCTCAGGGCTGACTTTGTCGCCAAGCTTCTCGTCGATCTTTTCGCTGAGCTTGTCGCCGGCCAGTTTGGTGGCGACCTGGCCCATGCGTTCGTTGTCGAGACGGCAAGCCTTGGCGCCGAGTTCCAGCGGCCCGCGGCAGCGCAGCGGCCATTCGATGCCGACGAACTTGTCGCCGACCTGGCACGCCGGGTCCGGCATGGCGCTCGTGTCGCCTTCGACAACGATGCCCACGCGGTAATCCATGCCCAGCACCCGCAGGTCGACATCGCCATCACCGTTGACGGTCATGCCCGGGATGCGCACTTTCAAGTCCGGGTTGCTGGCCACGCCGTTGCGGAACGTCAGGTTGCCCTTGAGCTCCTGGAACGGGGTGTCCTTGCCACGCGGTTCACCGCTGAGGGATTTGCGATTCAGGGTGGCGATGCCTTTGCACAGTTGCTGTTCAAGGTTGGCGTTGAGCAACACGCCGTTGTTGATCACAAAACTGGCATTGCCGTTGAGGCTGTCGATCAAAGCGCTTTGGCTATTGCCGCTGCCGGTCAGGTTGCTGTTGAGCGTGATCAGGCCTTTGACCGGTGGATTTTTCCCCTGGCTTTCAAGGATTTTTTCCACCGGCACCCGGTTGATTTTTGTCTGCATATTCAGCGCGGGTGTTGGCTGACGCACGTCCAGCGTGCCTTTGGCTTCGAAGTTGCCGCCGTAGAGGTCGCCGCGCAGGTTTTCGAGGGTCAGCAAGCCGCCCTGGCCGGTGGCCTTGAGCACGGCGTTCTGGATCGGCAGCTTGTCGAGCGTCAGTTGGCCGAACGTCAGGTCGGCGTCGATGTCGAGTTTGGCCAGGCGTTCCACCGGCAGCAGGCGCTCAGTGCTCCACGGGCCTTTGGTCGGTTTTTCCGGCAGCGGTGTGCTGCCGGCGCCCGCCATCGCATCGGCTTCGGTGCTGGCGACTTCGGCCTGGCGCACTTGCGTCGCGCTGTTGGCTTCGGCCGATTTTGGCGGCAGGTAACGGTCGGCGTTGAAGGTGTCGGCCTTGAGGACCGCCCGCAGCGATTGCTTGGCAAAATCCTCGACGGCGATGCGGCCGCTGAAGCTACTGTCATCGACTTTCAGGTTGATGTTGTCGAAGGCCACGCTGGTCGGCGTCGCGGCTACGCGGCTGACCAGTTCGACTTTGCTCAGGCTGCCTTCGGCCATGGCCGGCAACGTCTGGCCGATGCTGTCGACGAATTTCGCCAGGTCGAACTGGGCGATGGAGATGCCGCCGCTGATCTGCGGGGTCTTGTCGAGGTCGTTGACCTTCAGTTCGCCCAGCGCGCGCAATTGGTTGGCGGAGATCTTGATGCCGGTCCATTCGGCGACGTTCGCCGCTTTATCCAGCAGCAATTGCCCTTGGGCGGCGAAGGTCATGGTCTTGCCTTGCAGCGGATCACCCGCCACTTCGCCGGAAAGCTTCAGGTCTTCGAATTTGTAACGTTGCAACGCGCGCTCGAAACGCAGCTCGCCGTTGAGCTCGGTGCGCACGCGCAGGACCGGCTGGTTGGTGCCGAGGAACGCGGTGAGTTTGACCGGGATGTTGGTCGAGTCGTGGACCGGCCCGGTGCTCAGCTGGATGCTTTCGGCGCTGAATTGCTTGCCGGTCTGCTCGTCGTTGTATTCAACGCGGGCGTTGTTGACGGTCAGGCTGTCGATGTCCAGGCGAATCGGCTGGGCCGGTTTCTCCGCTTGAGCGGTGGTTTCTGGCGCCGGGGCTGGTTCGCCCGGCGTGGCCGGGGCGGCAGGCGCCGGAACCTTGCCGATGTCTTGCCAATTGCCGTGGCCATCCTTGTCGCGGTTCAGGCGCAGGTTCAGGCCTTCGACACGCACGTCGCTCATCTGTACTTCACGGCGCAGCAGCGGCAGCACGCGAACCGAGAGGCCGAGCATCTGCAAGTCAGCGAACGGCTCGGTGGGCTTGGCCAGGGTCGCGACACTGGCTTCGTGCAGTTCCAGGCCCAGCCACGGGAACAGGCTCCAACCGATATCGCCATTGAGCGTCAGCTCGATGTGGGCCTTGTCGCGGGCAATCTGGCGAATCTCGTCTTTATAGTCGTTGGGATCGAAGAGGTGGGTCAGGGCAAAGCCCAGCGCCACAATGATCAGCAACAGCCCGAGAAGCACCAGACCCAGGATTTTGCCGAACGCTTTCATGGGCGAGTCCTTGTAGTTAGTCGAATTCGAAATTTAGCCGGGGAGTATAGCGCTCCAAAGCGGACGACCGGTCAGGCGATCACGCCGGCAACAGATCCAGCGGCAGTTTCAGCTTGGCCGCCAGCGCCTGAGCTTCGAGGTGCCCGGCGGGTGCCAGCAGACGCAAGGTCGCGCCCGATTCAGAGGCCATTTTCTGCGCTTCGTTCACCAGGCGCTCGGCAACGCCCCGGCGTCGGGTAATTTTTCTTACGCAAAGTTGGGATAAGTGCCAGACGTCTCGCTGACGCTGCAAACGGGCAGCGCCCAGCAGTCGATCATTGAAGCGCCCGGCGATCAGCGAGCCGTCGCGCAGGCACCCTTCGATCAGTTCGACATCCCCGGAAAACGGGGCGTACAGCCAGTCCGGCGCGTCGCGGTAGATCTTCTGCAGATCTTGCTGATCCTGATAAGTGGCTTCGTTCAGCGGCTCGACAATGATCGGCATGACGGTTCCTTCAGTGGTACGAGAGCAGATGACTTGCAAAAGGTGATATCAGTTTGGTTTTTCTGTCACGCGCAAATGGTAACCTCTGCCGGTTCGTCCGTCCTTCTGCGGCTTGTTGTCGCACCAGAATGAAGCTTCACCCCAAAAACAGTCGTGCCTGTGTGTGCAAATAAGGCTGCGGGTGAAGAGCGGCTGGCGAACCCTACTAATAATTGGGGGATACACAATGAGCACGAGCACCACGGCGGACGGCTTCAACGCCGGCCAGCCCGCGTTCCTGTCCAAGGAACGCATCATCGCCAAGCCCGGTTTCAACCGTTGGCTGGTACCACCGGCCGCGTTGGCCATCCACCTTTGCATCGGCATGGCTTATGGCTTCTCGGTGTTCTGGTTGCCGCTGTCCAAAGCCCTGGGCGTGACCGCGCCAGTGGCCTGCGCGCCGGACATGAGCTTCATCTCGCAAATCTTCTCGTCCCAATGCGACTGGCCGATCTCGATGCTCGGCTGGATCTACACCCTGTTCTTCATCTTCCTTGGCTGCTCGGCAGCGATCTGGGGCGGTTGGCTGGAACACGCCGGCCCGCGCAAGGCTGGTGTGGTCTCGGCACTGTGCTGGTGTGGCGGTCTGCTGATTTCAGCGTTGGGGATTTATACCCACCAGATCTGGCTGATGTGGGTCGGCTCCGGGGTCATTGGCGGCATTGGCCTGGGGCTGGGTTACATCTCGCCGGTATCGACGCTGATCAAGTGGTTCCCGGACAAGCGCGGCATGGCGACCGGCATGGCGATCATGGGGTTCGGCGGTGGCGCGATGGTTGGCGCTCCGCTGGCCGCAGCGCTGATGGGGCACTTTGCCTCGTCGACCGGTGTGGGCGTCTGGCAGGCATTTCTGGTGATGGCCGCGATCTACTTCGTGTTCATGATCGGCGGCGCCTTGTCCTACCGCGTTCCGCCAACCGGCTGGAAGCCTGAAGGCTGGACTGCACCGGCGAAAAAAACCGCGAACGCCATGATCACCAACCGTCACGTACACGTGAATGTGGCGTGGAAAACCCCGCAATTCCGTCTGGTGTGGCTGGTGCTGTGCCTGAACGTGTCGGCCGGTATCGGCATCCTCGGCATGGCGTCGCCACTGTTGCAGGAAGTGTTCGGCGGCAAATTGATCGGTGTTGACCTGCCATTTGGTCAACTGGACGCCGGGCAACTGGCTTCGATCGCGGCGATTGCTGCCGGTTTCACCGGTTTGCTGAGCCTGTTCAACATTGGTGGCCGCTTCTTCTGGGCTTCGTTCTCCGATTACCTGGGCCGTAAAAACACCTACTTCGTGTTCTTCGCCCTTGGTTTTGCGCTGTACGCGCTGATCCCGAACCTCGGCCACCTGGGCAACGTTGCGCTGTTCGTGGCGGCGTTCTGCATCATCCTGTCGATGTACGGCGGTGGTTTTGCGACGGTTCCGGCTTACCTGGCGGACTTGTTCGGTACGCAAATGGTCGGTGCGATCCACGGTCGTCTGCTGACGGCGTGGGCGGCGGCGGGCGTGTTGGGTCCGGTGTTGGTGAACTACCTGCGTGAGTATCAGTTGAGCATCGGCGTTGAACGTGCCGCGGCCTACGACATCACGCTGTACATCCTCGCGGGCCTGCTGGTGCTGGGTTTCCTGTGCAACCTGATGGTTCGCCCGGTGGCCGACAAGTACTTCATGACCGAGGCAGAACTGGCTGCCGAACAGGCGCTGGGCCACGACAAGGGTGCTGACAGCAGCACCGTGCTGGAGTGGAAAGCGGCGCCGGGCAGCAAGCCGTTGGCGATCGCCGCGTGGCTGGTAGTGGGGATTCCGTTGGCGTGGGGTGTGTGGGTGACCCTGCAGAAGACGGCGGTACTGTTCCACTAAGTAAACGGTAAACGCATCACTCCTTGTGGGAGCGGGTTTGCTCGCGAAGGCGGTGGGTCAGGCAGCATTTATGTTGACTGACACTCCCGCTTCGCGAGCAAGCCCGCTCCCACATTTGTTTTGGGTGGGTGCAAATGGCTTGTATGCACATGTCTACCCGCGACGGCCGGGGGTTCTATCCGTCAGCGATATCACCTCCCGTGTTTCTGTTTCCCGCCCGCGCCCCTATAATGGCTGCCTTTTTCGCCCAATGATTTTGCGGAGCTGGTGATGGCCGAACGTAAGGCGTCAGTCGAGCGCGACACTCTGGAAACCCAGATCAAAGCCTCGATCAACCTGGATGGCACCGGAAAGGCCCGATTTGATATCGGTGTTCCTTTTCTTGAGCACATGCTGGACCAGATCGCCCGTCACGGGCTGATCGACCTGGATATTGTCAGCAAGGGCGACCTGCATATCGACGACCACCACACCGTGGAAGACGTCGGTATCACGTTGGGTCAGGCATTCGCCAAAGCCATCGGCGACAAGAAAGGCATCCGCCGTTACGGTCACGCCTACGTGCCGCTCGATGAAGCGCTGTCGCGCGTAGTGATCGACTTCTCCGGCCGTCCTGGCCTGCAGATGCACGTTCCCTATACCCGCGCCACCGTTGGCGGTTTCGACGTTGACCTGTTCCAGGAATTCTTCCAGGGCTTCGTCAATCACGCCCTGGTCAGCCTGCACATCGACAACCTGCGCGGCACCAACACCCACCACCAGATCGAAACCGTGTTCAAGGCTTTCGGCCGCGCGCTGCGCATGGCTGTTGAGCTCGATGACCGCATGGCCGGTCAGATGCCATCGACCAAGGGCGTCCTGTAATGCAGACGGTCGCGGTTATCGATTACGGCATGGGCAACCTGCACTCGGTGGCCAAGGCCCTCGAGCACGTCGGTGCCGGCAAGGTCTTGATCACCAGCGATGCCGACGTGATTCGCGAAGCCGACCGGGTGGTTTTCCCCGGTGTCGGCGCGATTCGCGACTGCATGGCGGAAATCCGTCGCCTGGGCTTCGACTCGCTGGTGCGTGAAGTCAGCCAGGACCGTCCGTTTCTCGGTATCTGCGTCGGCATGCAAGCCTTGCTCGACAGCAGTGAAGAGAACGACGGCGTCGACTGCATTGGTCTGTTTCCGGGCGCGGTGAAGTTCTTCGGCAAAGACCTGCATGAAGACGGCGAACACCTGAAAGTCCCGCACATGGGCTGGAACGAAGTGAAGCAGACGGTGAGTCATCCGCTGTGGCACAACATTCCGGACCTGGCGCGTTTCTACTTCGTGCACAGCTACTACATCGCTGCCGGCAATGCGCGGCAAGTGGTGGGTGGCGGTCACTACGGTGTCGATTTTGCCGCCGCGCTGGCCGATGGCTCGCGTTTCGCAGTGCAGTTCCACCCGGAGAAGAGCCATACCCATGGCCTGCAATTGCTGCAGAACTTCGCGGCGTGGGACGGTCGCTGGTAAATGGCCGCGAAGAAAAAGCCGCCGATCCTGACCCTCACTCCCGAACAGGAGAACGAGGCGAATCACAAGATCAAGCGGTTCATGGAGGATCGCTTCGAACTGGACCTGGGTTCGTTCGAAGCGGCCGAAATCCTTGAGCTGTTTACCCGTGAAATTGCTCCGCACTATTACAACAGGGCGATTTTCGATGTGCAGACGCACCTTAAAGAAAGGTTCGAAAGCATCGAAAGCGACTTGTGGGCGCTCGAGAAAAACTGATTTCCGAGCGAAGCTGAATACTCGAATTTGAAGGTTTGCCAGATGCTGATTATTCCCGCTATCGATCTCAAAGACGGTGCCTGTGTTCGTCTGCGCCAGGGCCGCATGGAAGATTCCACGGTGTTCTCCGATGACCCGGTGAGCATGGCTGCCAAGTGGGTGGAGGGCGGTTGCCGCCGTCTGCATCTGGTCGATCTGAACGGCGCCTTCGAAGGCCAGCCGGTCAACGGCGAAGTGGTCACCGCCATCGCCAAGCGCTACCCGAACCTGCCGATCCAGATCGGCGGCGGTATCCGTTCCCTGGAAACCATCGAGCACTATGTGAAGGCGGGCGTGAGCTACGTGATCATCGGCACCAAGGCTGTGAAAGATCCGGCGTTCGTCGCTGAAGCCTGCCGCGCGTTTCCGGGCAAGGTGATCGTCGGTCTCGACGCTAAAGACGGTTTTGTCGCCACCGACGGCTGGGCTGAAATCAGCACCGTTCAGGTGATCGACCTGGCCAAGCAATTCGAAGCTGATGGCGTGTCCGCGATCGTTTATACCGACATCGCCAAAGACGGCATGATGCAGGGCTGCAACGTGCCGTTCACCGCCGCGCTGGCCGCTGCCACGCGCATTCCGGTGATCGCGTCCGGCGGTATTCACAACCTCGGTGACATCAAGTCGCTGCTCGACGCCAAGGCGCCGGGAATCATCGGCGCGATCACTGGCCGGGCGATCTACGAAGGCACCCTCGACGTCGCCGAAGCGCAAGCTTTCTGCGATTCGTATAAAGGCTGAGGACTGACCATGGCGCTGGCCAAACGCATCATCCCTTGCCTGGACGTGGACAACGGCCGGGTCGTCAAAGGTGTGAAGTTCGAGAACATCCGCGACGCCGGCGACCCGGTGGAAATCGCCCGTCGTTATGACGAGCAAGGTGCCGACGAGATTACCTTCCTCGACATCACCGCCAGCGTCGATGGCCGCGACACCACGCTGCATACCGTCGAGCGCATGGCCAGCCAGGTGTTCATCCCGCTGACCGTCGGTGGTGGCGTGCGCACCGTGCAGGATATTCGCAACCTGCTCAATGCCGGCGCGGACAAGGTATCGATCAACACCGCTGCGGTGTTCAATCCGGAGTTTGTCGGCGAAGCAGCGCAGCACTTTGGATCGCAGTGCATCGTCGTCGCCATCGACGCGAAGAAGGTCTCGCTGCCGGGTGAAACCCCGCGCTGGGAAATCTTCACCCACGGTGGTCGCAAACCCACCGGGCTCGACGCCGTTGAATGGGCGAAGAAGATGGAAGGCCTGGGTGCCGGTGAAATTCTCCTGACCAGCATGGACCAGGACGGCATGAAAAACGGCTTCGACCTGGGTGTGACGCGGGCGATCAGCGATGCGCTGGGCATCCCGGTGATTGCCTCGGGCGGCGTCGGTAACCTGCAGCATTTGGCCGACGGCATTCTTGAAGGCCACGCCAGCGCGGTGCTGGCGGCGAGTATTTTCCACTTCGGCGAATACACCGTGCAGGAAGCCAAGGCCTACATGGCCCATCGCGGGATCGTGATGCGTTAAACAAATAGATGCAGGCCAGTGGACATCATGACGGGCTCAAGGCACTCTTGGGCACGCCATGGATTTCGGTAGCCCGACATGATCAAACGCCTTCTTCTTGTCCTCGCCAGCGCTTCTCTGTTGCTCATCAACGCAGGGCACGCTGAAGAAAGCCCCGACACCGACCTGGTGTTGCTGACGGAAAACTTCCCGCCCTACAACATGGCGAAGAACGGCAAGAACTTCGCTCAGGACGAGAACATCAACGGCATTGCCGTGGACATCGTCCGTGAGATGTTCAAACGTGCCGAAATCACCTACAGCCTGACGCTGCGCTTCCCTTGGGAGCGAATCTACAAACTCGCGCTCGAGAAACCCGGTTACGGCGTGTTTGTGATGGCGCGGTTGCCGGACCGCGAAAAACTCTTCAAGTGGGTCGGCCCGATTGGCCCGGATGACTGGATCATGCTGGCCAAGGCTGACAGCAAGATCAGCATCGAAACCCTGGATGAGGCGCGCAAATACAAGATTGGTGCGTACAAGGGCGACGCCATTGCCGAGACCCTCGCCAAGCAGGGCCTCAAGCCAATCGTGGTGCTGCGCGACCAGGATAATGCGAAGAAACTGATCAACGGCCAGATTGACCTGTGGGCCACCGGAGACCCGGCCGGGCGCTACCTGGCGCGCCAGGAAGGGGTGAACGGGCTCAAGACCGTCTTGCGTTTCAACAGTGCCGAACTGTACCTGGCGCTGAACAAGGATGTGCCGGAGGCAGTCGTCGTCAAGTTACAGGCTGCACTGGATCAGATGCGCAAGGACGGTGTGGTCGACGAGATCATGGGTCGGTATTTGTAACTGCCGGCGAGTTATCCACCGGCAGCTCCGTTGCTGGCGAATGTTCGGCAATGTACAGGCTGTTGCCATCCACGTAACTGACTTCGGCTGGCACTTGGGTGTTGTCCGTGCGCAGCAGCCTGTAGGTGCTCTGCAACTCATACGCGGCAACGGTTTTGTTTTTTTCCACGACGGTAACGATCTCCACTGCTGCCGGCCCGTTCCATCCTGCGGCGGCTTCGCTGTGAGCAAAAGCCTTGCTCAGTCTTGACGAGAACAGTGCGGGTTTTCGCGCAGGCCACTCGCCGTCGATCACGATCGAGGTGACACGGGAGAACTCCGCCAGACTCCCGATGCTCTGTGGCCGGTTTGCTGTCCACTTGAAGGTCTGGCTTGCGGCGGTATTGTTGTGGGCGTGGCCGACAAGTACATATTGGTCAGTCCTTTCCAGGCGGTAGAAAGGTGATGTGTGTAATTGCTCAAAGGGCCTGAGGTGTGGATCGGTCACGGTAAACCAGGGCAGCCTGGCAATCTGGGTGATCCTGGCCGGTTCGCAAGGTAAGGGTTGTCCGCTCCCGGAGAGTACCGGGGCCGGCGGCGGGGCACTGATTTGCAGCGGGATGTGCGTTCGCAGCGAATAGGCGGTGACGTGTGTAGCTGGTTTGTTATAGGTGCCGGCGCCGACAAACGTGCCTGGTGCGAAGTGGATTTCTCCTGCCGCTGCGTCCGGGGGACAGACACCCCAGGCACTGAAGCTCTGTTCGGCACCACTGCCCTTGTCGTTCCAGATCAGGTCGCTGATGGATGAAGCGACAACCAGGTCTGCCCGCACACATCGAATCGCGTTAAGCGAGGGTTTGTCCCGGCCATTGCTGCACACCTGCCCCAATGCCACGTAGCCCTCGGGAGGAATCGCAAGCCATATCGAGCAGTCTGCCCTGGCGCCTGAACCGGTATCTTTCCAGATGTGTTTAAAGTCGATGGGTCGCCTGAGCGCCGGGCCCTTGCTGTCTGTGGTGCTCGGCAGTTCGCCCTCGCAGACGACCATGACCATTCTTTTTTCGTTGATGTCGTCGTGTCCGGCAGCCACGACGTCGCCCAGTGGGAAAAAGCCCGGCAGCAAATCAGGCGCGGGGGTTGGGCGCCAAAAGGCTGCGGGTTTCGATTTTGAGCCGCTGCTGTCCCAGATACGGCGAAACTCCGTCGTAAAGTTGATCAGCAGGTTATCGAGTTTTATCGATTCCTTTGGCCTTGGGACCGATGTCGCGTGGTCGTTAGTGTTCATAGTTCATCCTGATAGTTGAAAGGCAGCTCGACGAACTGCGACCTTTTTCAGGCCCTACTATCGGGAATGGGGCGAAGCCGATGGCGGTAATTATTTATCGGTCGTGAGGGTTACTGACGGTAAATGCCATCTTTGCCATGGGCAGCGGTGGCGCGATTGCTGCGCACGCTGATCATTTGTTTGATGTTGATCCACTCGATACCTTGCGCCTTCAGCTTGGGCAATTCGCGCTCCAGCACCGCCAGCGTCTGCGGGTACGGGTGCCCGATCATCACGGCGGAACCCTGTTTGCGGGCCAGCTCGATAGCGGTCTGGAGCTGCCTGAAAATAGCCGCTTCGGTACGCTCGTCATCCAGAAAAACATCCCGCGAAACGCTCGCCAACCCGATCTTCTGCGCCTCCGCCGCCGCTATCGTTTGCGCGCTGGTGCGGCTGTCGACAAAGAACTTGTGCCGGCGCTGCAAGTCCGCCATCAGCCAGGCCATGGCGGCTGGCTGCGCGGTCATGCGGCTGCCCATGTGGTTGTTGATTCCCGCCGTGTACGGCACGACCTTGAACGCCGCGATCAGGCGTTTTTCCAGTTCGTCGATGGGCAAATCGGGATGCCAGGCAAACGGGCCGGTGGCCGGGTCCATGGGCATGTGCAGGATGACGATCTTGCCGGCGCGATGGGCTTCGCGGGCAAATTCGGTGGCGTGGGGCGTGTCGGGCATGATCGCCGTGGTCACCGGGCCGGGCAGGGCAAGCACGCGACGATCCCGGGGCAGGTTCTGCCCCAGGTCATCGATGATCAGGCTCAGGTAGGCCTTTTGAGGTTTCGTCTGGACGGGTTCTGCGTGAGCAACACCCGCCAGACAGCACAGCAGACCGAGGACTGACCGCAGGCGCATCTCAGCGGCCGGAGGTGATGCTCAACCCTTTGAGCAGGCTCAGGGCCTGGGCCAATTGGTAATCATCGTCCTGCGGCATGGCTTTGGCTTTGCTGCCGGAACCGGTCGGTTTGTCGGCGCCGCCGTTGCCATTGCCCAAGTGACCTTGCAGGTCGGCTTCCTTGAAGTACTCGCCGTCCTGCTCGCTGGTGATCTTGGCCTTGCGCACTTCGATGTCCGGGACGATGCCCTGAGCCTGGATCGAGCGACCGTTCGGCGTGTAGTACAACGCCGTGGTGATCTTCAGCGCACGGTCGTTGTTCAGCGGCAGCACGGTTTGTACCGAGCCCTTGCCGAAACTGGTGGTGCCCATGATCACGGCGCGTTTCTGATCCTGCAGGGCGCCGGCGACAATTTCCGAGGCCGAGGCACTGCCACCGTTGATCAGCACGACCATCGGCACGGCTTCGCTTTCGTCTTTGCCCGTGGCCGAGAAGCGCAGTTCGGAGTTGGCGATGCGGCCCTTGGTGTAGACGATCAGGCCTTTGGTGATGAAGTGGTCGACCACTTCCACCGCCGCTTGCAGCACGCCGCCCGGGTTGTTACGCAGGTCGAGGATGATGCCGTTGAGCTTCTTGCCGTTTTCCTTGCGCAGTTTCGCGAGGGCCTTGGACACTTCTTCGCCGGTCTTGACCTGGAACTGCGTGATGCGGATGTAGGCGTAGCCCGATTCCAGCAATTGCGCCTTGACGCTCTTCACCTGGATAACGGCGCGCGCCAGGGTCACGTCGAACGGCGTACCGCCGTCGCGGACCAGGGTCAGGGTGATTTTCTGGCCGATCTTGCCGCGCATCTTGTCGACGGCTTCGGTCATGGTCTGGCCGCGAGTCGGCGCCCCGTTGATCTTGACGATAAAGTCGCCGGCCTGAATGCCAGCCTTGGAGGCCGGGGTGTCATCGATGGGCGAAACCACTTTGATGAAACCGTCTTCGGCGCCGACTTCGATGCCCAGGCCGCCGAATTCGCCGCTGGTGCTTTCCTGCAATTCAGCGAAATCTTCCGGGCCCAGATAGGCCGAGTGCGGGTCGAGGTTGCTGAGCATGCCTTTGATGGCATTTTCCAGCAGGGTCTTGTCGTCCACCGGTTCGACATAGGCGGCCTTGATCCGGTCCATGACCTCGGCAAAAGTGCGCAACTCTTCCAGCGGCAGCGGCGCCTTGGTGGTCGCAGCCGTGCCCGCAGGCGCGACGGCCGGGGCCGGTTGAGCGGCAAACGCCAGAGGCGCGCCGATCACCAGGGCGATCGTCAGGGCCAGCGAGGTAAGACGGGACAAATGCAGCATGTCGAACGAACTCCTAATGTAGGTGACTCAACGCCTATCCTTGCGCGTGGCACCATTGCGCCGGATCACTCGGGTGACCCTGCTGACGAATTGCGAAATAGAGTGCCGGTGTGTCCTGCCCGCCGCTGTTACCGACAGTGGAGATGGACTCTCCGGCTTTTACCACATCACCCGCAGACTTGAGCAGCGTCTGGTTGTGACCGTAGAGACTCAAAAAACCATTGCCGTGATCGAGGATCACCAGCAGCCCGGCGCCGCGCAGCCAATCTGCGAACACCACGCGACCGCCATGCACGGCATGCACCTGGCTGCCCGCCGTGGCGCTGATCATCACGCCGTCCCACTTGGTACGGGCGTCGTCGCCACGGGTTTCACCAAAGCGTGCCAGCAGTCGACCATCAACAGGCCAGGGAAGTTTTCCCCGGGTCGCAGCAAACGGGCCGCCAAAGGTTTCGCCTGAACTTGAAACCAGTGCGCCAGGGGGCGATTTGACGGGTTTGCGTGGGGCGTCGGTGGTGTCTGCTTCCGCCTGGGCCTCACGTAAACGCTTTTTTTCGGCTTCCTGCTGGGCGATCAGCGCTTTTTGACGCGCTTCTTCTGCCTCTCGGGCCTGGCGGGCCAAGGTTTCTTCAATGGTTTTAAGGACTTTAGACAGGTCTGCCTGATCCTGCTCGCGGGAGGCCAGTTTCTGGTCGCGTGCCTTTACGTCGTCGTTGAGCCTGGCCAGGACTTGCTGGCGCTCCTTGCGGACTTTATCGAGTTCGTCGCGCTGGCTGTCGAGGCTGCTCTTCTGCACCAGCAATTGCGCTTGTTGCAGGGAGATGTCTTTTTCGACATTGGCCAATTGGCGCAGGGTTTCGTTGAAACTCTTCAACTGCTCCAGGCGGGCCTGGCTCAGGTAGTCGTAATAAGTGAGGGTGCGGGCGAATTTTTCCGGGTTTTGCTGGTTGAGCAGCAGCTTCAGGTATTCCTGGCGGCCGTTCTGATAGGCCGCGCGGGCCTGAATGGCGATCAGTCGTTGCTGTTCAATGCGCGCGCTCTGGAGTTTTTTTTTCTCTCCATCGAGTCGCTGCAGCTCGGATTCGCTTTTCTTCAGCTCTTTTTGCAGGGCATCGACTTGCTTCTCGAGCTTGCCCATCTCGGTCTCGGTGCCTTTGAGGTCCTTTTGCACACCGGACTTTTCTTCTTGCAGCTTGCCCAGCAGTTTCTTCAGCTCGGCAATGTCCTGACGCGTGGCGTCCAACTGTTGTTGGGTTTGCGCGCGCTCGTCAGCGAAGGCCGGTTGGAGCAGGCAAGTCAGAGCAAGGGCAATCAGGACGCGAAGCATAGAGGCGGGCGACACCAGGGAAAGGGACGGCCTAGTATGCCCGCCAAGCGCGGCAAAAAAAATGCCCATTTCGGGCTGTGTGATAACTGGACCAAAAAACACCCACAAACCAATGTGGGAGCGGGCTTGCTCGCGAAAGCGGTCTGTCGTTCAACATTGATGTCGACTGACAGACCGCTTTCGTGAGCAAGCCCGCTCCCACAGGGTATTTCGCTGTTTGGAAGGCCGATTACACCAGGATCGAAGTGCCGGTCATTTCGGCCGGCTTCTCAAGCCCCATCAACATCAGCATGGTCGGCGCCACGTCCGCCAGCACGCCGCCGTGGCGAACCTTGAAATCACGCTTGCCGACATAAATGAACGGCACCGGCTCGGTGGTGTGGGCGGTGTGGGCCTGGTGGGTTTCTTCGTCGGACATCTTCTCGCAGTTGCCGTGGTCGGCGGTGATCAGCGCTTCGCCGCCGACTTTATCCAGGGCATCGACGATGCGGCCGACGCACAGGTCCAGGCATTCCACGGCTTTGATCGCCGCTTCAAGGTTGCCGCTGTGGCCGACCATGTCGCCGTTGGCGTAATTGACCACAATCACGTCGTAACGCTGATTGTCGATGGCGTCGACGATACGGTCGGTGACTTCCGGCGCGCTCATCTCAGGCTGCAAGTCGTAGGTGGCGACTTTTGGCGACGGGATCAGGATGCGCTCCTCGCCGGGGAACGGTTCCTCGCGGCCGCCGGAGAAGAAGAAGGTCACGTGCGCATATTTCTCGGTTTCGGCGATACGCAACTGGGTCTTGCCGTTTTTCGCCAGGTAGTCGCCCAGCACGTTTTCCAGGCTGCCGGCGGCGAAGGCCGAGGGCGCAGGAATGCTGGCGGCGTATTGGGTCAACATGACGAAGCCGGCCAGTTTTGGCTGGCGTGCACGCGCGAATTCCTTGAAACCGTCTTCGACGAACACACGGGTCAGTTCACGGGCGCGGTCGGCGCGGAAGTTCATGAACACCACGGCGTCGCCGTCTTCGACCTTCACCGGCTCGCCGATGGAGGTGGCTTTGACGAATTCATCGCTTTCGCCACGGGCGTAGGCCGCTTCCAGGCCTTCTTGCGCGGTGGCGGCGTTGAATTCGCCGTTGCCGTCGACAATCAGGTTGTAGGCCTGGGCCACGCGGTCCCAACGGTTGTCGCGGTCCATGGCGAAGTAACGGCCGACGATGCTGGCGATCCGGCCTTTGCCGAGCGCCTGGAAAGTCGCGTCGAGCAGTTCGATTGACGACTGCGCGCTTTTCGGCGGCGTGTCGCGGCCATCGAGGAACGCGTGCAAGTAGATTTTCTCGGCACCGCGCTTGAACGCCAGTTCGGCCATGGCGACCAGGTGATCCTGGTGGCTGTGCACGCCGCCCTCGGACAACAGGCCCATGAAGTGCACCGCTTTGCCGGCAGTAACGGCTTTATCGACGGCGGCGCAGATGGTCGGGTTCTCGAAGAACTCGCCGTCGCGGATCGATTTGGTCACGCGGGTGAAGTCCTGGTACACCACGCGACCGGCGCCGAGGTTCATGTGGCCGACTTCGGAGTTGCCCATCTGGCCGTCCGGCAGGCCGACGTCCATGCCGCTGCCCGAGATCAAACCGTTCGGCACGGTGGCGGTCAGGCGGTCCAGTACGGGCTTCTTGGCGGAGTACACAGCGTTGGCGTCGTGGCTCTCACTGTGACCGAAGCCGTCGAGAATAATCAGGACCAAAGGTTTAGGCGTGGTAGTCATGGATTCCACTCGTGGCTGAGTTAAAAGAGGGCGATGGAAAAGGGAGTGGCAGTTTAAAGGCAAGTTCATTCCACGTCACCGCCGGACGGGGTTTGGCGCACCTTGGGGGCTGTGTATACTGGCCCACTTTTAACGCCCTGGAACCACCTTAAATGCTTGATCACCTGATTGCATTTGCCACCACCCACTATCTGCTGGCCGGTATTTTCGTCGTTCTGCTGGCGCTGCTGATCGCCCATGAGATGAAAGGCGGCGGCCGCAGCCTGAGCACCGGCGAGCTGACCGGGCTGGTCAACAAGGACGCAGGCGTGGTGATCGACATTCGTCCGACCAAGGATTTCGCCGCTGGCCACATCGTTGGCGCGCTGAACATTCCTCACGACAAACTCACCGCTCGCATCGGCGAACTGGAAAAACACAAGGCCAAGACCATCATTCTGGTCGACGCCGTGGGCCAGACCGCTGGTACGCATGCCCGTGAGCTGATGAAATCCGGCTTCACCGCCGCCAAGCTGTCCGGCGGTATCTCCAGCTGGAAGGGCGATAACCTGCCGCTGGTGAAGTGATATGAGCAACGTCGTCGTCTATTCCAGCGATTACTGCCCTTACTGCTCGCGAGCCAAGTACCTGCTCGAGAACAAAGGCGTGGCCTTCGAAGAGATCAAGGTCGATGGCAAGCCGCAGGTGCGCGCCGCCATGGCTCAGAAAGCGGGACGCACGTCCGTGCCGCAGATCTGGATCGGCGAGCGCCACATTGGCGGTTGTGATGATTTGTTTGCCCTTGAGCGCGCCGGCAAGCTCGACGCGATGCTCAAGGCCTGAATACCTTCCCTATAAGAACCCGAGATCAGAAAGGATCTGAGATGACTGACCAACAGAACACTGCAGCTAGCGAAGAAGAAACCGCACCGCAATTCTCCTTGCAGCGCATCTACGTACGTGACTTGTCGTTCGAAGCCCCGAAAAGCCCGGCGATTTTCCGCCAGCAGTGGGAACCGAGTGTCGGTCTGGATCTGAACACCCGCCAGAAGGCCCTGGAAGGCGACTTCCATGAAGTCGTGCTGACCTTGTCGGTGACCGTGAAGAACGGTGAAAACGGCGAAGTGGCGTTCATCGCCGAAGTGCAACAGGCCGGGATCTTCCTGATCAAGAACCTGGACGACGCGTCGATGAGCCACACCCTCGGCGCGTTCTGCCCGAACATCCTGTTCCCGTACGCTCGCGAAACCCTGGACAGCCTGGTCACCCGTGGTTCGTTCCCGGCGCTGATGCTGGCGCCAGTGAACTTCGACGCGCTGTACGCACAAGAACTGCAACGCATGCAGGCTTCGGGCGAGACTCCGACCGTTCAGTAACGTCGAAGCAGGTCCCAATGTGGGAGCGGGCTTGCTCGCGAAGGCGTCGTGTCAGTCAACATCAATGTTGAATGAACAAGCGCTTTCGCGAGCAAGCCCGCTCCCACATTTGTTTGGGGTTACTTGAAACCGAGCTGGCGCCAGCCTTCATACACGGCGACGGCCACGGTGTTGGACAGGTTCAGGCTGCGGCAGCCTTCACGCATCGGCAAGCGCAGGCGTTGTTCGCCGGGCAGGGCGTCGAGCACCTCGGCCGGCAAGCCACGGCTTTCCGGGCCGAACAGAAAGGCATCGCCCTCGGCAAAACTGGCATCGTGGAACGGGCGCGAACCCTTGGTGGTAAACGCGAACAACCTTGGATGGCCAAGGCTTTCCAGGCAACTGGCGAGGTCGGCGTGGCGTTGCAGGGTGGCGTACTCGTGGTAATCGAGGCCGGCCCGGCGCAAGCGCTTGTCGTCCATCTCGAACCCCAGCGGTTCGATCAAATGCAGGTGGCAGCCACTGTTGGCGCACAGCCTGATAACGTTGCCGGTATTCGGCGGAATTTCTGGTTGAAAAAGGATGACGTGAAACATGCACGGCTCCGAAGGTAAAGATGACGGGCATTCTACGCCGCCAAAGGATCCCCGTTCGAAACTATTCCCGCGAGTGATCGGTTCGCTGGCGATTTTCGGGGTGATGGTGGGGCTGATGATCGGTCGCCTGACCGCGCCCGACCCGACGGTTTTGCAGCAGGTCGAGGTCACGAACGACGGCTTGGTGGTGTGGTTCAACAACGAACCCAAGACCCACGGCGAGTTCGTGGACGGCAGCCTGGCGTTGCTGTTCGAATCGGAAGGCACCACGCAGAAAGGTCAGCTCAGGCTCAACGACAAAAACGTGAACTGGCGGGTGCGTTTGAGTGATGGGGGGTTGTTGCTGTCGGTGGTGGCGGCCCGGCCACTGCAAGGCGAGTGGGCCGGTAGCGAGGTCAATGACCGCTGGCGGCTGGAGATCCATCTCCGGGAGGAATAAAAGAGGGAATCCCCGGCCTGCCTGTACCAAGGCTCCCAAAACGGCAGGGCTTGCGCATTGCGTCGCAAGCCCGGTGTAAAGAAGGAACCCCTGACCTGCCTGTATCAAGGGCCCCAAAACTGGGTGGGCTCGTCGCGGGTGCGGTGTGAGCCCGATGTAAAGAGGGGAATCCCCGGCCTGCCTGTACCAAGGTCCCCGAAACCGGGTAGTGAACTGAATCACTGAAAGGACTATTGCAGGGGGCGTGCCAGTTTTTAACAACTCGCAATATAAAGCCGGATAGAAACCTCGAAAGCCCCGTAATCCGGGGCTTTCGTGTTTTTTGGCTCAGGGTTCGGTTGCGAAAAAGGGCGGGGTGCTGAATCAGTGTTTGTGCGCGATTGCGGTTCATCGTGCATTGCTGCGGTGCACAGAGCGCCAAGTGCGGGAGCGAGCCTCCGGGCGGCGCTTCGATCAACATCCACGTCGAATGAAATGGCCCCTTCGCGAGCAAGCCCGCTCCCACAGTGGGTTCAGGTGTGTTCACTCAATAATGAACACTCCAAAAATCCACTGTGGGAGCGGGCTTGCCCGCGAAGGCGGTGTAACTGCCAGCGAGGTACTAAAGGCTGCTTAACCCTCATCCCCCTCATCATCATCCCCGCCATCTACCTTCATCCCCAATTCCTTGATCTTGCGCGTCAGGGTGTTACGACCCCAGCCCAGCAGGACGGCGGCATCGCGGCGGCGGCCGGCGGTGTGTTTGAGGGCGGTCTCGATCATGATGCGTTCGAACGCCGGCACTGCGCTGTCCAGCAGGCTCGACTGACCGCGCGCCAACGCCTGATCCGCCCACTGGCGCAGCGCTTGCTCCCAGTTGGTCACCGGCGCCGAATCCTGCGGCAGGCTCAGCAGCTCCGGTGGCAGGTCGCTGATGTGCACTTCGCGACCCGAAGCCATCACCGTGATCCAGCGGCAGGTGTTTTCCAGCTGACGGACGTTGCCGCCCCACGGCAGGTTCTTCAGGTATTCCTCGGTTTCGCTTTTCAGCAACTTCGGCTCGACCGCCAGTTCTTGCGCGGCGCGGGCGAGGAAGTGTTTGGCGAGAGTCGGGATGTCTTCGCGACGGTCCGACAACCGTGGAATATGAATGCGGATCACGTTGAGGCGGTGGAACAAGTCTTCGCGGAATTTCCCGGCGTGCACCAGGGTTTCCAGGTTCTGGTGCGTGGCGGCAATGATGCGCACATCGACCTTCACCGGCGTATGCCCGCCGACGCGGTAAAACTCGCCGTCGGCCAATACGCGCAGCAGACGGGTTTGCGTGTCCGCCGGCATGTCGCCGATTTCATCGAGGAACAGCGTGCCGCCATCGGCCTGTTCAAAGCGACCGCGCCGCAAGTTGGCCGCGCCGGTGAACGCGCCTTTCTCGTGGCCGAACAGCTCGGATTCCATCAGGTCTTTGGGGATCGCCGCCATGTTCAGCGCAATAAATGGCGACGCCGCCCGTGGGCTGTGGCGATGCAGGGCGTGGGCGACCAGCTCTTTACCGGTCCCGGATTCGCCGTTGATCAGCACGGTAATGTTGGAGTGGCTCAAGCGCCCGATGGCGCGAAACACTTCCTGCATCGCCGGCGCTTCGCCGATGATTTCTGGCGTGCGGGTCAAAGCGACCGGCACTTCCAGGCCTTGTTGTTCTTGCGCGTGCTGGTTCGCACGCTTGACCAGCGACACCGCTTCGTCGACGTCGAACGGTTTCGGCAAGTATTCAAACGCACCGCCCTGGTACGACGCGACGGCGCTGTCCAGGTCAGAGTGAGCGGTCATGATGATGACCGGCAGCCGTGGGTGTTGTTCGCGAATCCGCGCCAGAAGGTCCAGGCCGCTGGCGCCGGGCATGCGGATGTCGGAGATGATCACGTCCGGCTGCTGGCGCGCCAGGCGGCTCATCACGCCATCGGCGCTGTCGAAGCTTTGCGTGGTCATGCCTTCTTGCTGCAAGGCTTTTTCCAGGACCCAACGGATAGAACGGTCGTCATCGACGATCCACACGGTTTCACTACGGCTCATGTCGATGTGGCTCCTTGTTCCAGTGGCAGAAAGATCGAGCCAGCTCAAGACAACGCTGGCAAACCATTTTGACTTCGGTGTCGATAAAGCTGTGAATTACCACAGATTTACGTTCATCTCGTTCAAAAACGAATTTAGCCTGCACCGTACCGACAGTGTCGGAAAGCGGGTCGCAGAGTCTCTCCAAATCGGCCAGCAGCAGTTCACCTTGAAGGGTGGTGCCACGGTCAGCCAATTTGCGCGGGTCAACGTGAGGTGGAATCGGGTCATTCAACATAGGCGCAGCATTATAGGGATGCACCCGGCCATGTCAAAGGAAATTCAGCCCTGTCCGTCACCTGGAAGCCTCGCTAGAATTCGGCCCTGCCTTTTGGAGATGCGCATGCTGCCTTTATTACTCGCTTCAAGCTCGGTTTATCGCCGGGAATTACTGGCCCGTTTGCAGCTGCCATTCATCTGCAGCTCGCCGGACATCGACGAAAGTCATCGTCCGAACGAGCCTGCCCTCGAACTGGTAAAACGCCTCGCCCAGGAAAAAGCCCAGGCACTCGCCGGCACCCACCCCGCTCACCTGATCATCGGCTCGGATCAGGTCGCCGTGCTCGGCGAACGGATTATCGGCAAACCGCACACCTTCGAAAAGGCCCGCGAACAACTTTTGGCGTCGAGTGGCGCCAGTGTGACCTTCCTCACCGGCCTGGCCGTGCTCAACAGCCAGACCGGCGAGTGCCAGGTCGATTGCGTGCCCTTCACCGTACACATGCGCACGCTCGATCAGGCGCACATCGAACGCTACCTGCACGCCGAGCAGCCCTACGATTGCGCTGGCAGCTTCAAGACCGAAGGTTTGGGGGTGAGCCTGTTCCGGCGTACCGAAGGCCCTGACGCCACCAGCCTGATCGGCCTGCCGCTGATCCGCCTGATCGACATGCTGCTCAAAGAAGGCGTGCAAATACCCTGACCACAAAAAACCGGCCACTGGGGCCGGTTTTGTATGCAACAGCAGCAGGATCAGCGCAACGACGGACCGTGAAAGCCCATCCACATCGCCAACTGCTCAGCGACACTGGCGCCGAGCTTTTTCGAGAAACGATCGAACGGCGATTCCTGAACGGTGAAGTCCACCAGCTCTTTCTCGCCAATCACGTCGCGCGCCACCGAACTGGCATTACCCAGGCCATCGATCAGACCGAGCGGCAGCGCCTGCTCACCGCTCCAGACCAGCCCGGAGAACAGCTCCGGATGCTCTTTATCCTTGAGACGGTCGCCACGCCCTTTCTTCACGCTGTTGATGAATTGCTGGTGCGTGGTGTCCAGCACGCCTTGCCAGAATTGAGTCTCTTCGGGCTTCTGCGGCTGGAACGGATCAAGGAACGACTTGTGCTCACCCGACGTGTACGTGCGACGCTCAACGCCCAGCTTCTCCATGGTGCCAACAAAGCCGTAACCGGCCGCCGTCACACCAATGGAACCCACCAGGCTCGCCTTGTCGGCGTAGATCTGATCGGCCGCGCTGGCAATGTAGTAGGCGCCGGAAGCCCCCAGATCGGAGATCACCGCATACACCTTGGTGTCCGGGTGCAGACCGCGCAGACGCACGATTTCGTCGTACACGTAACCCGACTGCACCGGACTGCCGCCAGGGCTGTTGATGCGCAGGATGACGCCTTTGACTTTGTCGTCCTCGAAGGCCGCACGCAGGCTGCCGACGATGTTGTCAGCACTGGCCGCTTCCTTGTCGGCAATCATGCCGGTGACATCGATCAACGCCGTGTAGTGCGAACCACGGGTCGCGCTTTTTTCCATGTCCATCAGTGGCGTGAACAACAGCAGCGCGCCAAACAGATACACAAAGGTCAGCAACTTGAAGAAAATCCCCCAGCGCCGGGACCGGCGCTGTTCCTGCACACTGGCCAGCAGGGTCGTTTCCAACAGCTTCCAGCTCTTCTCGTCACCGCTCTCCGCGCTCGCCTTGGCGGGCGCTTTCCATTCGTCGGTCATACCATCTACCCCAGCAAAAAACCTGTTAAGCCGGCTGATTCAGCCAGGCATGCAATTCTGAAAAATGATCGATGGACAGCCGCGGCTCGAAAACCTTCAGCGTGTCGATGGATTGAGCGCCATAACTCACTGCAACCGAATCCATGCCGGCGTTGCGGGCCATTTTCAGGTCAAAGGAAGAATCCCCGACCATCAGCGCCTGCTGCGCAGAAACACCGCAATGGGCAAGAATCTCTTCCAGCATCAGAGGGTGAGGCTTGCTGGCAGTTTCATCCGCCGCACGGGTGATATCGAAATAGTTTTCCCAGCCGTGCGCCCCAAGGACGCGATTCAGCCCGCGACGCGCCTTGCCGGTGGCCACCGCCAATTGATATCCCTCGGCACGAAAGGCTGCCATTGATTCGGCAACACCTTCGAACAACGGTGAAGGCACCGCCTCGGCAGCGATGTAGTGATCGGCATAGTGCTGGCGGAAGGCAATCAGTTCGTCATCGCCGATCTGTGGATACAACGTGCGAATCGCCTCTGGCAGGCCGAGACCGATAATGCCCTTGACCGCAAAATCATCACGCAACTGAAACCCGGAACGCTCGGAGGCGACATGCATCGCCTCGACTATCCGACCAATGGAGTCAGCCAGGGTGCCGTCCCAATCGAAAATCAGCAGCTTGTAATCAGACGGGTGCACTCAAGCGCTCCACGGTCTTGGCCCACATTTCATCCACGGGCGCCTGCAACTTGAGCTCGCTGCCATCGGGCAACGGCACGGTCAGCATGTAGGCGTGGAGGAACAGGCGTTTGCCGCCCAGATCACGAATTTCCTTGCTGAAATCGTCATCGCCGTACTTGGTGTCACCCGCGATGCAATGCCCGGCGTGCAGCGTGTGTACGCGAATCTGGTGAGTCCGGCCGGTGATCGGTTTGGCTTCGATCAGGGTGGCAAAGTCGCCGAAACGACGCAGGACCTTGAACACCGTTACAGACTCCTTGCCCTCCTCCTCGTCGACCTCGACCATGCGCTCGCCGGAGCGCAGATTGCTCTTGCCCAGCGACGCCCGGACTTGCTTGATCGAGGCCGCCCAGTTACCGCGGACCAGCGCCATGTAGCGCTTGTCCACGCCATCGCCACGCAATGCCGTGTGCAAGTGACGCAACATGCTGCGTTTCTTGGCGATCATCAGCAGGCCGGAAGTGTCACGGTCGAGACGGTGAACCAGCTCAAGCTCCTTGCAATCGGGACGCAACTGACGAAAGGCTTCGATCACGCCGTAGGTCAAGCCACTACCGCCGTGAACCGCGATACCGCAAGGCTTGTTGATCACGATCAGCGCCTTGTCTTCGAAGACAATCGAGGCTTCGAGGCGTTGCAGCAGGCCCTGGGCCAGCGGCACGGGCTCATCGCGCTCGGGCACGCGAACCGGCGGCACGCGCACGATATCGCCGGCCTGCAGCTTGTATTCGGGCTTGATCCGGCCTTTGTTCACTCGCACTTCGCCTTTGCGCAAAATGCGGTAAATCAAGGTCTTGGGCACGCCTTTGAGCCGAGCGAGAAGGAAGTTATCAATACGTTGGCCGGCATATTCCGGCGAGACCTCCAGCAGTTGTACGGCTGGGGTCGAAGGGGCAGTAGTCGTCATGGCGCGGATGATAACAATTTTTTATGGAATTGAAGCACTTAATCATTGCTGCTATAGTCGCGAACGCCGCCAAAAGCGGCCTGGACAGCGGACTAACGGTCAAAAACCGTCCCTGACCAACGCAATTCACCAGGACGCGAGGCCGTCCTACGGGGCTTTCGCTACGTAACGGTGGAGTTTGCAGGTGTAACGAGCGCAGGTGACATGAGGCCTGAATCAAGCGGCAAAGCAGAGTTTCAACTCGCCTTGCCAGCCAATATTCATGGCCAGTTCACAAAGTGCAGTCAGCTGCGAATGACCCCGAGTGAACGCTTCGGAAACAACGCCTAAATTAGCCATGATGCGTGACCTCCCCTTTCGGAGCTCACGGTAAATGCCAACCCGCTGCGGATTCTGCGCGCGGCAGCACCCGAATTATCAGGGATACGTGTAGGGTGGAGATGCACAACCGCTGGACTGTGTAGCAATAGGCTTTATCAAGACGCTTCATCTCGTCCACAGCCGCTGGTTGATTCCTCCTCCTGACTGAGTGCTTAAGTAGCCACAGCAAGCAGGACGCGTACGTCGCGACACCGGCCCAATTGGTCGGGGTTCGCTAGACACTGGAGTGGCCAACCACTCCTGACGCACCTGACACCGACCTAGAGAAGTCGTGTGTGCCGAACGCCGTTTCCGGCAGCCCGGAAACCGACGGTACTACATGAAAAGAATGCTGATTAACGCAACTCAACCCGAAGAGTTGCGTGTTGCACTGGTAGATGGCCAACGCCTATACGACCTGGACATCGAATCCGGTGCACGCGAGCAGAAGAAGGCACGGCCGTTGACCTTTTACCTGGGCCTCAAAGGCAAGGCGATGCGTGCCCGGGTGGCTGAACT
>NZ_JBNNWE010000043.1:0-48940 GCF_050280905.1 Pseudomonas sp. NPDC086278 | reverse complement strand
AATTCAGCAACGAGGCTGACTGGATGACCGCTTTCGCGGGCAAGCCCGCTCTCACAGGGTGAATGTGCCGGACGCAAACTGTGTGTCCAGCGCACCGTCATTGTGGGAGCGGGCTTGCTCGCGAAGGCGTCATGTATCGCGCCGCAAATCCGCTTTAGCGCTCGACTTTGTGCCTGGCCGCATACAGGCACAGCATTTCCATCGCCAGTGTCGCCCCCGCCAGCGAGGTGATTTCCGCGTGGTCATAAGCGGGCGCCACTTCCACCACGTCCATCCCCACCAGATTGATCCCGCGCAATCCGCCCAGAATCTCCAGCGCCTGCACCGTGCTCAAGCCGCCGCACACCGGCGTCCCGGTGCCCGGCGCATAGGCCGGATCCAGGCAGTCGATATCGAACGTCAAGTACACCGGGTGGTCGCCGACCCGCGCCCGAATCGCCTCGACGATCGCCTCGCAGCCTTGGCGATGCACCTGCCGCGCATCGAGCACCTGAAACCCTTGATGATCATCGTTGGTGGTGCGCAAGCCGATTTGCACCGACCGCGACGGATCGACCAGGCCTTCCTTGGCCGCATGCCAGAACATGGTGCCGTGATCGACGCGTTTGCCCTCTTCGTCCGGCCAGGTGTCGCTGTGGGCGTCGAAGTGAATCAGTGACAGCGGACCGTGCTTGCGCGCATGGGCCTTGAGCAGCGGATACGTAATGAAGTGGTCGCCACCGAAGGTCAGCATCGCGCTGCCGGCCTTCAGAATGTGCTCGGCGTGCGCCTCAATGCTTTGCGGTATCGAATGCGGCGAGCCGTAATCGAAGTCGCAATCGCCATAATCGATCACCGCCAGATGATCGAACGGATCAAAGGTCCACGGCCAATGACGCTCCCAGGCAATCCCGGCGGACGCCGCCCGAATGCCGCGCGGCCCGAAACGTGCACCGGGACGGTTGCTGGTGGCGGTGTCGAACGGGACCCCGCTGACCGCGACATCGACACCGCGCAAGTCGCGACTGTAGCGACGGCGCATGAAACTGGTGATGCCGGCGTAGGTGCTTTCGGCGGCCGTGCCGTAAAGGCTGTCGCGGGTCATGGCCTGATCGTTTTGCATTGGGGCGTCCATGGTTATCTCCTTGTTTTTATTTATTGGCGGCTACGGAAAGCGGTCCACAGGCGGGTGCGCGTGCGCATGTCCTTGAGGCTCATGCTGCGGTCGGCGTACAGCCGTTCGCGGACGTCGGCGAGTGGGTAAATATCCGGATCGTTGCGCACGGCTTCATCCACCAGCGGCGTCGCGGCCAGGTTGGCCGAGGCAAAGTACAGCGTGTTGGTCAACGCAGCGACGGACTCCGGCCGCAGCATGAACTCGATGAACTGCCGGGCTGCCTCCGGGTGCGGTGCGTCCTTGGGAATGGCCAGGTTGTCCTGCCACACGAGGGTGCCTTCCCGGGGAATGCGGTAGGCGATTTCGTAGGGTTTGTTGGCCTTGCGGGCCTGATCGGCGGCCATGCTGGCGTCACCGTTGTAGGCCAGCGCCAGGCAAATACCGCCATTGGCCAGGTCGTTGATCTGCCGACCGCTGGCGACGTAGAGCACATTCGGTTGCAGTTGATGCAACAACGCCTGGGCCGCGTCGAGATCACCTTTGTCGGTGCTGTAAGGGTCTTTGCCCAGATAGTGCAGTGCCAGGCCGATCACCTCTTGCGGCGAGTCGATGATCGCAATGCCACAGTCCTTCAATTGGCTCGCGTACTCCGGTTTGAACAACAGGGCGAGGCTGTTCAGCGGCACGTTCGGCAAACGCTTTTGCACGGCTTCGACATTCATTCCCAGCCCCAACGTGCCCCAGGTGTAGGGCACCCCATAGCGATTGCCGGGGTCGACGGCGGCCATTTTTTCCAGCAAGTCCGGGTCAAGGTTGGCGTAACCCTTGAGGCCTTCATGGGGAATCGCTTTCAGCGCGCCGGCCGCCAGGCCTCGGGCCAACACGCTGGAGGACGGCACCACCACGTCATAGCCGCTACCGCCGGTGAGCAGTTTTGTTTCCAGCACTTCAGGTGCATCGAACGTGTCGTAACGCACATGAATCCCGGTTTCCTTCTCGAAACGTTGCAAGGTCTCGGGTGCCACGTAATCGGCCCAGCTGTAGAGGTTGACGACTTTTTCCTCGGCCTGGGCCGACACAGCCAAGGCGAGAAGCGCAGCGGGTAAACACAGCTTGAACATGTGAGCCATGACGGACACCTGACCAGAGGAAGTGGATGCACATTGCGCGCTCGGATACATTGGCGAAATATCAAGTTTGTTAACCTGATTTTATTGCGGAGTAATGTTTCATGCTCGGTCAACTCCACGACCTCGACCTGCAACTGCTGCGATTGTTCGTCCGCGTAGTGGAATGCGGCGGTTTCAGTGCGGCGCAGGGTGATCTGGGCTTGAGCCAGTCGAGCATCAGCCAGCAAATGGCCAGGCTCGAAACCCGTCTGGGCTATCGCTTGTGCAGTCGCGGCAAGGGCGGCTTCCGGCTCACCCCCAAGGGCGAACAACTGCTGAGCGCCACGCGTGGCTTGTTTGAATCCATCGAAGCCTTCCGCCATCAATCCAACGGCGTGGCCGGTCGCTTGATCGGCGAAGTGCGCCTCGGCTTGTCCGAAGCGCTGGACCAATCGGTGCTGCAACAAGTGGCCGAGGCGATCCGGCGATTTCGCGCACGGGACGAATCGGTGCGCATCGAGTTGATCAGCGCGATGCCCGGCGAAATGGAACGCCTGCTGCTGCAACAGCGTCTGGACCTGGCCATCGGCTATTTCTCACAGGTGCAGAGCGCGTTCGACTACCACGAATTGTTTACCGAAACCCAACACCTGTATTGCGCGCCCGGCCATCCGCTGTTCACCGATGATGACCCCGACGACGAAGCGTTGCAGGCCTGCGACCGGGTGGATCACCCGTACCGGTTCCTGCGCAGCGACGAGCCGTTCCAGGGAAAGCGCTGTTCGGCGCGTTCGGAACAGGTCGAAGGCACCCTCGCCTTCATTCTTTCCGGCAAACACGTTGGCTATTTGCCCGATCACTTTGCCCGCAGCTGGGAAGACAAAGGTCGGCTGCGCGCCGTCCGCCAAGGTGAGATGAGTTTTGAGGTCGGGTTCCATCTGGCCCGCCATCGCGCCCACGTGCCGGGCGATGCGCAAAAGGCCTTCGAGGAGGATTTGCTGGCGGCGTTTGCCTGAAGCCAAAGAGGCTTGCCCCCACAGGATTGTGTCAACTTGTAAGTTTTCTGGCATCCTGCGCCTCCATTTTCTGACCCGGCCCGCCTTTCGGCACGCAAACTCACCATGACCGCCTCTGCAAAAGCCCTCGCTGCGCGCAACAACGATTTGATCTACGGCCTCAACGACCGCCCGCACCTCACCGCCACGATCTTCGCCGCCCTGCAACATGTGCTGGCGAGTTTTGTCGGCATCATCACCCCGACCCTGATCATGGGCGGCGCCCTCGGTTTGCAAAGCGAAGTGCCGTACCTGATCAGCATGGCGTTGTTCGTTTCGGGGCTGGGCACCTTTGTTCAGGCGCGGCGCTTCGGCCCGGTGGGTTCCGGCCTGTTGTGCCTGCAAGGCACCAGTTTTTCGTTTATCAGCGTCATTCTCAGCGCCGGGTTCATGGTCAAGGCGCGAGGCGGCGGCACCGATGAAATCCTCTCGACGATCTTTGGCGTGTGCTTTTTTGCCGCGTTCATTGAAGTGGTGTTAAGTCAGTTCATCGGCAAATTGCGCATGCTGATCACCCCGGTGGTGACGGGCACCATCATCACCTTGATGGGTTTGTCGCTGATCAAAGTCGCGATGACCGACATCGCCGGCGGCTTCGGTGCCGTTGACCTTGGCGCGGCCAGTCATTTGGCATTGGCGGCGCTGGTGCTCGGCACGATTGTGCTGTTGAACCGGGTCGACGTGCCGTTTCTGCGGCTCGGCGCCATCGTCATCGGCCTGACCCTGGGCTATGTCGTCGCCTGGCTGATGGGCGACGTCAACTTCGCCAGCCTGCCCGACGTGCCGCTGATGAGCGTGCCGGTGCCGTTCAAGTACGGGTTCAATTTCGATTGGGTGGCGTTTATCCCAGTGGCGGTGATCTTCCTGGTGTCGCCGCTGGAAGCCGCCGGTGACCTGACCGCCAACTCGATGATTTCCCGCCAGCCGGTCAAAGGCCCGATCTACCTGCGCCGGATCAAGTCCGGGTTGCTCGCCGACGGCCTCAACTCAGCCATGGCGGCGGTGTTCAACAGCATGCCGATGGTGACCTTCGCGCAAAACAACGGCGTGATCCAGCTCACCGGCGTGGCCAGCCGCTACGTGGCGTTTTTCATCGCCGGACTGCTGGTGCTGCTGGGGTTGTTCCCGATGATTGGCGCGGTGTTGCAGTTGATGCCAAAACCGGTGCTCGGCGGCGCGGAACTGGTGATGTTCGGCACGGTGGCGGTGGCCGGGATCAAGATCCTCGCCGAGGCCGGTTTGCATCGGCGCAACATGCTAATCGTGTCGATTTCCCTGGGCATCGGCCTGGGTGTCGCGGCGGTGCCGGAGGTGCTGCGCGAGTTGCCGCTGGCGCTGCACAACATCTTCGAATCGCCGATCACCGTCGGCGCGTTGTGCGCTATCGTGCTGAACATCTTCCTGCCCGAAGAATTCATCGAGCTCGAAGAAGACGATTTCGACCCGGAAGCCTCGATTCTGCAGGTGATGGAAAACCCGGATATGCCAGCCAGAGGTGAACCCGTACGGCCTGCGGCGGTCGCACAGTTGAACCGCTAGAAAGGCTTGAGGGCCGAGCCGCTGGCGGTTCAGCCCTTTTCTACCTGAGAGCCCGTCCATGCGCCGTATCCACGCGTTGATCCTGTCCCTGCTGGTGCTCGCCCTGAGCGCCTGCGCCCTGTTGCCCAATCGCGACCCGCTGAATATCAATGTGGTGGGCATCGAGCCGCTGCAAAGCCAAGACATGGAAGTGCGCTTTGCGGTGAAGATTCGCGTGCAGAACCCGAACGACACGCCGATCGACTACAACGGCGTGGCGCTCGACCTGGAGGTCAATGGCCAGCCGTTGGCGTCCGGCGTCAGCGCCCAGTCAGGCTCGATTGCGCGATTTTCCGAGACCGTGCTGACCGTGCCGGTCAGTGTCTCGGCATTCTCGGTGCTGCGTCAGACGCTGGGCCTGAGCCAGACCCAAACCTTGAATAATCTGCCGTACGTGCTGCGCGGCAAACTGGCGGGCGGCCTGTTTGGCACGATGCGTTTCACCGACACGGGCAAACTGAGCTTGCCGGGTTCGACGGCTGGCACTTGGTAACTCGCTCTCGATGAGTCATGGGTTGAAGCGCACGCCGGGCCTGGCGCGCTCGTCGACCGTCAGCTCAAACACATCCGGCCGCGCGTAATGGCCGACGACATCGTAGTCATAGCGCGCGCGGATGAGGTCGTCAGTGTCGATTTCCGCGGTCAATAATCCCGCAGTGTCCCGCAACGGTCCGGCCAGAATGTCGCCCATCGGCCCGACAATCACACTACCGCCCGCAATCAACGGCCGGTCCGCCGGCCAGTTGGCGATGTCCACCCCCAGATCCTGCGGCGACGCCTGAACCTGGCAAGCGCTGACCACGAAGCAACGCCCTTCATGGGCGATATGACGCATGCTCACCTGCCACATTTCCCGTTCGTCCACCGTCGGCGCACACCAGACCTCGACGCCTTTGGCGTACATCGCTGTGCGCAGCAGCGGCATCATGTTTTCCCAACACACCGCCGCGCCGATCCGCCCGACCTGGCTGCCGATCACCGGCAATGTCGAACCATCCCCCTTGCCCCAGATCAGTCGCTCGGTGCCGGTCGGCATCAGTTTGCGGTGCTTGGCCACCAGCCCGGCCTGCGGGTCAAAATACAGCGCGGTGCAATACAGCGTGCTCCCGGCGCGCTCAATGACGCCGACCACCAGATTGGCCCCGGTGCGCGCCGACAGCCCTGCCAATGCTTGTGTTTCGGCGCCGGGTACGTCGATGGCGTTGGCGAAATAGCGGGCAAACGCCTCGCGCCCCTCCGGCAGTCGATAGCCCAGTTGCGTGCCGAAGCTTTCACCTTTCGGGTAACCGCCGAGCAGCGCCTCCGGCATGACTACCAATGCGGCGCCGGCCTCGATGATGGCGTTTTCCCAGGCCAGAATCTGTTCCAGGGTTTCGGCCTTGCCGCCGGGCAAGGCGCCGATTTGCAGTGCGGCAACAATTGATTTGGGCATCACAATCACTCCGTTCACATCAGGTGTTGCTCATTCTCCGGCGCCCACCGATCATCAATAAAGCCCCCTCCATTGCTGAATGATATGAACGCCATGAATATCGCCAACATCGACCTCAACCTGCTCAAAGTCTTTGAAGCGCTGCATGAAGAATCCAGCGCCAGCCGGGCCGCATTGCGCCTGGGCGTGACGCAATCCGCCGTCAGCGCGGCGTTGCGCCGACTGCGCGAAGTCTATGGCGATCAGTTGTTTGTGCGCACGGGCCGAGGGCTGGCGCCGACACTTCAGGCCAACCAATTGAAACCGGTGGTCAGCGAGGCGCTGAACAAATGCCGCCAAAGCCTGGCCATGGTCGATCCTGCGGCCGATCATTACGACGGCCGCTCGGTCGCGGTGGGTTTATCCGATGATTTCGAGATCGCCTACGGCCGGCGCCTGATCGAAGAAATTGCCCGGACCGCTCCCAGGCTGCGGCTGATCTTCCGGCAAACCCACAGCCAGATCGTCGCTCACGCCTTGATGGAACGCAGTATCGATCTGGCGATCACCGCCGGCGGATTTGCGGAGCGTCTGCTCAGTCGGCAAGTATTGGGCGAAGGCGGCTATTTATGCCTGGTGGACCGCGCGAGCCTGGCCGAGGGCCAACAGAACATCAGCCTTGAGGAATTCGTTGCTCGCGAGCACATTCTGGTGTCGTCCGCAGGGTTTATCGGGATCACCGATGAGGGCCTGGCGGCGTTGGGACTGAGTCGTCGGGTGTGTGCGTCGACGACGCATTTCGCCGCGTTGCCACACTTGCTCAAAGGCAGTCAGGCCGTGGCAACCATTCCGGCGCACGCCGCGCAGAGCATCGCGACACTCAGTGGCCTGGCGCTGCTGCCCTGCCCGCTGGCATTGCCGCGATATCCGATCGAACTGGGCTGGCGGACCAGCACGCAGCTCGATCCGGTGGTGTTGAAAGTGCGTGAAGCGATTGTTTCGAGTTTTGCCTGAGGCCGGCCTTACTTGGCGGCCATCAGCCGATTGACTTCGCTGCGCACCATGTTGGCGAATTCCGGCGGCGACATCGCATCAAGTTCGGCACGGACCCATTCGGCCCATTTGCCTTTGCGCTTGGCGCGCTCACCGAACAACCGTGCGGCTTCGCCCTTGGATTTGCCCAGGTTGCTTTGCCAAAGATCGAACAGACGGGATTTCTCGTCTTCAAGCGCAGCGCGCTCGGCAAGGGATTTGTCGGCCAGATTGAAGCTCATGGGAGTTACCTGCTGCATAAAATAGGCGACATCTTACACTGTAGGACGAAATCTCCGACGGCGGATTTTTCCAGCAAGGACGATCGGAGCAAAAATCCACTGCAACTTTTTCGCTGCCCGCAGACTCCATTGTTCACTGCTCATTTACCTGCAAGGAGTACCTCAATGGCCCGGAAAACCGCCGCACAAGCCGCCGAAGATCAAATCAAGGATCTGGCGTTCAGCGAGCTTCAGTCGCTGATCGAGGAATCGGAGAAACTGCTGAACAGCAGCGCCGCACTGGTTGGCGAGGAAGCAGAAACCCTGCGCGGACAAATCGCCCAGAAATTGCAACAGGCACGGGACTCGGTCAGCAGTGTGCGTGACCGCACCAAACCCGCCGTCGAAGCCACCGAAACCTACATCGGCGGCCATCCATGGCAAACCGTGGCCATCTCCGCCGGTTTCGGCCTGGTGGTCGGTTTGTTGCTGGGGCGCCGTTAAGCAGCCCGTGACACAGTAAAAAGGCGAGCATCGAGCTCGCCTTTTTTAACGCCCGCGTTTGCGCGACTCTCACTGTCCGGCGAGCGCCCGCAGGTTCGCTAGCGTCTCGGCATCCAGCGCAATGCCTTGCGCGCCAGACGTGGCCCGTTGCTGATGACGTCGATCGCCCGGCAGGCGCTTGAGCCCGACGCCGTGCATCTGCCGCACCAGTTCCTGGCTGCGCTCGGCAAAGCTCTGCCCGGCCGCTTTGCTTGGGTCGATCACGATCAGCAGTTGGCCTGTCCATGGGGTTTTGGCCCCCGGATGGTTCGACCAGTCGAATTCGAAAGAAAAATTACCGCCGGTCAACGCCGCTGCCAGCAACTCCACCATCATCGACAGCGCCGAACCCTTATGCCCGCCAAACGGCAGCAACGCGCCGCCTTCAAGAATGGCTTTGGGGTCCTGGGTCGGCTGACCGAGGCTGTCGACGCCCATGCCCGCCGGCAAACGTTCACCCTTGCGGGCGGCGATCTGCACGTCGCCATGGGCAATGGCGCTGGTGGCCAGGTCAAAAACAATCGGCTCACCCCCTGCCCGAGGTGCAGCAAACGCAATCGGGTTGGTGCCGAACAGCGGACGGTCGGCCCCGTGCGGTACCACGCAGGTCATGCTGTTGACCACGCTCAGCGCCACCAGCCCGTCATAAGCGAACGGTTCGACGTCCGGCCATAACGCCGCGAAATGGTGGGAGTTACGAATCGCCAGCACCGCAATCCCGGCGCTGCGGGCCTTTTCCACCAACAGCGCACGTGCCGCCGTGAGGGCCGGCTGGGCGAAACCATTACCGGCGTCGACCCGGACAAACCCCGAAGCCACGTCCTCGACCACCGGCACGGCCTTACCGTTTACCCAGCCACTTTTCAGCGTCGACACATAGCCCGGAATCCGGAACACACCGTGGCTATGGGCGCCGTCGCGCTCGGCGCCAGCGCAATTAAGCGCGAGGGATCTGGCGACCTCGGCCGAGGTGCCGTGGCGCAGGAATATCTGTTCGAGCAATAGAACGAGCGCGTCGAAATCGAGCGTTTGGGTGTTCGAACTGCCGGCCATTTCGGGCGATGCGGTCATCTGAAGCTCCAGTTTTATTTTTGAGTACGGGCAACAGGGTGAAACGAGGTCGCAAGGCGACCCAAAAGTGTGGCCGATTAAGTGCCGTTTTACCGGTGTCCTGTCAAGCCTCAACCGCAGGATCGAACCCAGCAATATGTACCGCACCGGGAGTCGGCAACGACCGTAGTGTTTTTCCTCGACTTAACGACCTGCGATTAATCGCTGAGCACAGCCTCGAGGACAACCATGACTGCAACGCCCCTGCCGTATTTTTTTGACGAAGCACAACGTGCATCCACTGCCAAAGAGCCTGGCGAACGGGAAAAAGCACTGCACTTCACGCTTGATGACTTGAAGTGGTTGAAGAACGTGTACCTGGCCACCCACACGGCGCGCATTGGCCAAACAGCCCCCATGCACGTTTACCAGGTGCTGCTGACTACGCCGGGCTCGGCGGATATTCCATTGGCCGGGGCGTTTGCCATGAGCCGGCCAAGCGATGGCGAAGTAACCCTCTACACGCCGTGGAAAGGCCTGATCAAGTTCACGGACCTGGACGACCTGAAAAGCACGCTCAAGGCGTGGCTGTCGCAGGACACCGGTAAGCGTGAACTGTTGCGCTTTCTCTCCATCGAGCAACGCTGCACCTTGCTCGCCGCCCCTCCCGGCATTTCCACCCGAGCCATCGACGGTGCAGTGTTCCAGGATCAGCAGCTCCTCCTGGATCACAATCAGACACAGAACATCACGACGATGATGGCCGAGCTGGTGCAGATGCCATCACTGCAATCCATGTTGGACGACGCCCTGAACAACGCCTTGCGTAAACCATTTCCCAAGCTGGATCAGCGCCTGACAAGACTGAAGAGTTTCTTCAATACGATTTCAACCTTCGACAATCGCGCCGTTCAGCAAACGATTTCGTCGCTATCACTGAGCGATGCCCTGCTCCACGTTTACCTCACCAACCAATGGCCCGTCGGCGATGCCAGGGCGTTTGCCCATCCCACCCACGGTGCCGTCAGCGACGCCGATACGCTGGCGTGGGAAAACGCAATCAAAGAGATTGCTCAAAGTTTCACCCCCCATTTGCGCGGCCTGCTCGACACGTTCTGGAATACGGCCACGCGCCATGGCTTGTCCCGCCGAGAGTTCTTCTGCGAGGGGCTGCGCGACACCTTTCACACGAGACTGCTGCTTCTGCGCCAGGAAGGTGTGCTGACAACCCGGGAATACCTGTTCCTGATGAAAGTCAGTCTCGCGCCCTCCCCGGACAACGGGCTTCGCATCGAAAAGGTACGGGTCACCGCGCCCTTCAAGCACCCCGTCGAGCTGGCCTCGACCTTGATGATCGGAGGCGCCGACACATTGGGTTTTCTGTACACCCAGTCCAGAGGCATCGAAGCCACGAGCGACCTGTCAGCGGTCAAGACAATCATCCTGCAGATGATGAAAAGCGAAGGGCATGAAGACACGTTGCTCAACTTCATGTCACTGGACGAGCGCGCTGCGTTTCTGGCCTTTGAGCCGCATGAACGACTGATTGAGGCTGAACCGGTCACCGTCCCGGTATTCGAACAACTGATGGACGACATCCTTGGCAAACAACAGGAGAACCTGGCCCATGCCTTGAGCCGCTACCGTGAAAGCGAGGGCTCGCTGGTGCCTCACGCGCTGATCGACAAGGCACTGGATGTGCGCGGCCTGATCGACGATCGCCTGCTGGAGGTCGACGCCGCAGGACGCTGGAGCACTCAAGTCGACCGCCGCTGGAGCGCGCAACAGGCTACGGTGCGTGCCGAATCGGCCAACGTGGAGCTCGCACTGCTCGATTCGGTTGAACAGGCACTGGATCAAGTCCTCGAACAGCACCCGGTCATTCCCCCGACCACCGCCTCCCTGGCCGAGGCACAGCGCATCGTCGGTCCCTCAATGCCTGGGCTGCAATCCAATTTCACTCACACCCTGGCAGCGGCGTTGCGCAGCGAGCTAAGGCTGCGTGCCGTTACGCGCACCCTGGATGAAACGGAACAGGCGATCATCAGAACCGTGCTCGACACCCCGATACGCCGACAACGCGCGGCACTGAACGGTTTTCTCCCGGACGTATTTTCCCTGGCGCTGAACGCCGACGAGGCGCCGGCACCGCTGAGACTCGCCAGCTGTTTTTTGCTGACGGAACGAGGCGGCCTGGACCCGGAGCACTCCGGCAAGGCGATTGTGTGGACGCCCGCCTCGGGTTTCGAGGCATTCCAGGCCTTGACGCCGTTGTTGAGCGAGCTTGATCGACGTCTCAAGGACGACGATCAGTGCGCAACCCTTCTGGAGAATCTCGGCCGTAGCGAGCGCTTGCCTGGCCGCCAGTATTCATTGGCGCCGCTGCAATGCGAACACGGGCACTTCATTGATGCCCTGCAAAAACCGCATGTTCATCTGGACCCCATCGGCGTCACTCACGCATTGACCACCAAACTTCCCCCCGCACCGATGTCCAGGCTGTTGAAGGTGGTGGCGCTTCGTGAGCCGAGGACCGGACTTGACCGCCCAATGGACATCGCCCGCTCCCTGACGACTCAGCAAAAACTGCCGGCATGGCTGGCGAAGGCGTCGATAAACGATCTGGTGCTCCACGCCGAACTGCTTCAGCAATACCTTAATAACGTCAAGGACGATGAGGACTATCTCAGCGGCATACGCTCATTGCGGCGCACAGCCCACGATGAACTTGCCAAACAACTCAAGGCCGATGGCTTCGACATCGACCCGGACAAGGTCCAGATTCAGATCAATGCCCGGCTGACGTCGCCGGCCAGTACCCAGCTCCTGACTGACTTTGCCCTGACCCCTATCAAGGATCTTGATCCCACCCGCTTTACCGTCGTGTCGCTTGACACCCGCGCCCTGCCCGCCGGCATGAACGAAACCTACATCAAGGGCTTGATCCGAAACCTGAAGCCAGGCGAGCACCAGCAGAAAATACTGCGGGATGCCCTGGCAGACACTCCCGCGAACGCGGATCGCCGGCAGCGATTCAACAAGCAATTGCCCTGGCAGTTGATGCATTACGCCCACACCGAAAAACTCCAGGATCGCTTGAGCGACACCTCGTTTGATTTGATCCGGCAGGTCATGGACATGCCCGACACGCTCGCCCGACTGGCAGTCGACGATGCCCACGCAATCATCCGCCCGCTTGAGCTGCTGGGTATCAAGGACGCACACGCCATGAAGGTTCCTGGCGTCTACCTGATCAGTTCAACGGTTGATCGCGCGGCACCACACGTCCTGATCGCGCCTCACAGCCCCCGCCACGGGGTGAAGGAATATGAAAGCGAGCGCCAGTTGCTGGCGGAATTGAAGTCGCGCGGATCACTCCTCGACTGGATCCTCACCCAGTTGCCGCCGCCTGACCGGACATTGCTGGAACAGCGCATGGCAACCACCGGTCCACGCCTCCCCGAGGTCACACTGGGGGCCAGTCAGCTCCAAGGACATCTGTTCACTCAATTATTCGAAGACAACTCTGCATTGTTGGGGCGATTGCTTGGCTGTCAGTCCGACGAACACCGTCAGAGCGAATGGACAACCATCAGGCAGGTGCTGGGCGAAGACCTGCACGAAGCTTACTCGTTCTTTATGGGCAGACTCGCCTTTCCGCTGACAGTGTGGCGCAGTTATCTCGACCTCCAGCAATCCGCCGAAGCCCTTCAGACCCACCGATGGGGGCAAGCCATCAGGGCGTTCATCAGCGGCATCGCACAACTGGCGACGTTGCGCCAGTCGCTGGGCGATCTGACTCACCGACCTTCGACGCCTGACGCTGCCGCACCAACAACGCCCGGCCCGCGATCCAACTGGCGAGACATCGACATCACCGCCCCCGACCGTACCGCCCTGCAGCACCACGAAAGCAACGTCGACCTGAGTTCGCTGACGCTCGACACGACCCTAGGGCTTTACACCCACCCGACCACAAAAAAACACTTCGGGGCGGTGGAAGGGAAAGTGTATCCGGTGGCAAAACGCGGGATTCGCTGGCGCATCGTCAATAAACGGTTTCGTGGTCCTTATCTGCGCCAGAGCGAAACCAGGCAATGGGTTCTGGACAAGGTACGACCGGCGCCACGCTTTGGTCTGCTTAACCGTCTGGAAACCTTGGTATCGGTTTGGGATGGCATGAACGTGGAGGCCAGTGGCATGCCCGAGATCAGACGTCTGTTTCCACAAAAGGCGCGGCAGATTGATGCAGCCCTGGACCTGGCCACGTTCTACGCGTGGAACAGCGTTCGAAACCTGCAATTGCTAAAAAACACGGACGACACGATTACTCCCGTTCACCAACTCATCATGGATTTCATCGGCGTGCAGCAGGTGCTGCCCGCGCAGGTGGAGCTCATTGAAAAAATCGTGGGCGAGATGTTTGAGGCGTTGCTGGACCCGACACTCAGAGCCCGCAAATCCAATCGCTTTGTGGTTGGCCGGGTGACCGAGGACGCTGAACACACCTTTGGCTTCATCGTTCCGACCGATTCGAAGCGGAAGATCCACCTCGCCGAAAAATTTTTCAAGCCCAACTTCAGTCACTATCGTGCCCACCTTCTCGACCCAGCCTTCCCGATCAAGATTCATTCACGAGCGGTAACACTGATCCATGAGATTTCGCACATTGCCTGTAAAACCGAGGACATCGCTTATCTGGACCCCAGCAGGCCGTTTGTCGACTTGATTGGGTCCTCCAGCCAGATTGCCACGCAAATGAAGCGCGCCCTGGAGATTATTCAAGGCACGGCCCTATCGATCAAGACGCCTTACACGCAACTGTTCAAGCGCTATGACCCTGATTCCAACGAGTGGCAGGATTTTGGCGAAACGCCCTATGAAGACACCGAACGGTTAAAAGAGCTTGTTTTAGCTCTGACTCGCTCGGAAAACCTGAGCGGCGCCCGGCATACGTTCAAGAAAAATCCGCTGGTCAGGCTGACGGTGCAACTTGCAAATGCCGACAGCGTTGCCTGGCTGATCACCCATCTGGGGCGCCAATTGCACGCCAGCACCCCCTGATGTCAAAAATAGTTCTCATTTGATGGTTAATTGCCATGACGGCTGTTCTCGCCGACTTCCCCACGAGGTTAGAATGTAGGAAATCAGGATGAGTCAATGACGGACAATTCTCTCTCGCAAGCCCAATATGACGCCATCACCGATGCCGCTGCGCACTGGTGCATGCGTTTGCACGCTATCGACTGCACCGCGCAAGAGCGACAAGCGTTCGAAGAATGGCGCGAGGCTCATCCGCTGCATGCGTTCGAATACGAAGCCATGCTGGAAATCTGGGAAGTGGCGGGAGACTTGCCTCGTCCCCACCTCATTGAAACCGTTGTCCCGTTCAAGCCGGCATCGTCCTGGCGCCATGTCGGCATCGCCGCGGCTGTTTGCGCCCTGGCGTTGCCGCTCGCTGCATATGCCGGCTGGAACATGGGCTGGCTGCCCAACGCCTATCAACATTTCGAAGCGAGCGACAATGTGCGCCAGGTTACCCTGAGCGATGGTAGCGAGGTCGAGCTCAATCTCGGCAGCGAACTGACGTTCAGTAACTACAAGGACCAGCGCAAGGTCACGCTAAAAAAAGGCGAAGCGTTCTTCAGTGTCAGCCACGACACCTCTCATCCTTTTATCGTCCGGGCAGCGGACGGCCGGATTCGGGTCACCGGAACCAAATTCAATGTCTGGATGTATGAAGATCAGGTGCGAGTCAACCTGATCGAGGGATCGGTACTGGTCAGCAGCAACAATGATCTTGCCGGTGATGGCTTGCGCCTCGGGCCTGCGATGCAGGCACGCTTTAAACACGGCGATTTCACCCCGCAAATCAGTCAGACCTATGCCAACGATAACTCGCTGGCCTGGCGCAGCGGCAAACTGGTGCTCGACAACCTGGCGCTGAACGACGCACTGCCGTTGATCAATCGGTATTTGAGCAAGCCGGTGATGGTCGCCGACCACAGCACCGGCACGATTCGCCTCGGCGGTATCTATAACATCAAGGAACTCAACAATCTCGTGGCCTCGCTGCCCCGGGTGTTGCCGGTCTATCTGACCCGCAACAAGGAAGGCAATCCCGTCCTCAATTCCATCCCCCAACAACCGCCTAAAAGCTGAAGGCCGCGACCCTCGCGGGTGCGGCCTTCATCATTCATGCCTTCATCGTTCCGTCACTTTGCGGCGACCTTCCCGCCTCTGTCATCGGTCTCGCGTATCGTCTGTACCTGATACTGAGGATCCGCCGTGATCTGCTGCTCGGTGAATGGCAGAGGGCTCAGCTGTTTATTTGAAAACGCCAGCGTCTGGTCCCGGGAATACGCCGACGTCGGATCGCTGGACAGAGAGAACGCCAGCAAGCCCTGAGCGTGCGGCCCCTTGTCATCAAAGGTCACCACTTGCAAATAGCTGGTGCCGCTGACGACTTCGAGTTTTCCGTCGGTTCTCGGCACGCTTTGAATGGCGTTGTAAACACCCAGCGTGCCCGGTCCACCATGGATCGGCGTCTGTTGCCCGCCGCTGCTGACCACCTGAACGTCACCCCAGCGGGTATCCGCCTTCAAGCCCTGTTTGTTGACTTGCTCCACCGACGCCAACATCGCCTCGCGTAGCGCCTGGACGACGTCCGGATTGTCGAGCGCCAGGCCGCGCGGCGTGTGCTGCGGGTCTTTCGGATCAAACGCGACCCGCCAGATGCCGGGCATTTGCTGCAACGGCTCCATGACATTCTGGAAATGGACAAACCCAAGTCCGCTGTCCAGGTTGGCGCTGCGGTCCCAGGCTTTAAGGCTGGCGCACAGTGGCGCGAGTGTTGAAGCGTCGGCGCCCAGGTCACCGGCACAGAATTGCAGCAGGTCCGGCATCACCTGCCCGGCCTGATAGACCTGATCGTCCATCACCATGCGCTGCAAATCGGCGGCCGACACGGTGCCTGCCTTGCTCAGCGTGCCCAGGCGATCGAGGGCGAACCGTGTGCGCAGTCCCAATGGCTGGCCGTCCTGACTGATCAGCGGCGAGAAACCGGTGAGCGGCTGCGCCGGGTTGGCCATCCACGCCGAATCATTGGCGTGCTGTACAAAGTCTTTGCGCAACAGCTGCGGCAATTGGTCGGCGGCATAAATGCCTGGCTGCGCCGCTTTCGGGTCGATATCCCAGGCGCAGGCGCTGTTGGAACCGTCGAGCAGGATCATCTGCAATCCGGCCCGTGGGTCACTGCACTTGGCCAGCTTGTCGGCGCTGACGTTGGGCACCACCGACAGGTTCATATAAAGCGTCTGCCCCTGATCGTCCACCGCCAGGGTGTTGACCCAAGGGATGCCCTGGATCTTGTGCACCGATGCCTGCAAATCTTTCAAGCTTGTGGCCTGGTTAATCGCGTACCACTGTTGCAGTACGCGGTCGTTATCCAGATTGGCGTCGCGCAGGCTATAGGCGAACTCATGATCCCAATCAAGCTTGCCGGGCCATTGCACCACCGGACCGAATTGGGAGCTGTAAACCACGTGTGACACGGCCTTGACCTGACCATCCGGTTGCTTGACGTTGACCGTAAGCGTCTGTTTTTGCATCGGCAGCGACTTGCCGTCGAGCAGGTAGCGAGTCGAATCCTTGGGATCGAGTTGCAATCGATACAAGGTGAAGTGCTTGGATGTGTCGACGGTGTGGGTCCACGCCAGGTGCTGGTTGAAACCGATGTTGATCATCGGCAGGCCCGGCAACGCCGCGCCCATCACGTCCAGCTTGCCGGGAATGGTCAGGTGCATCTGATAGAAGCGCATCCCGCCGATCCACGGGAAGTGCGGGTTGGCCAGCAACATCCCGCGGCCGTTGAACGAACGCTCGCTGCCAATGGCTACCGCATTGCTGCCGCGATCAAGCGCAAAGCGCTGCATGCGCGAGTCCGCCACCTGGAATGCCGCGGCCTTGCCGGGCACTTGAGCGACGGCCGTTGGCGGCACTGCGCCGGCCAGCGCCTCCGCAAACTGCCCCACTCCACCTTCTACCAGCAGACGCCGGGTCAGCTTGACCACGTCCTGCGAGGTGATCTCGCGCACCCACTCACCCTGGCACTGTTGTGGCAACCCCTGTGCGCGGCGCTCTGTCAGCGAACGGTTGTAACCGGTCACGTACCCTTCAACCAGATCCCGCACCTGAGGTGTTTGTGCCTGCCAGAAACCGGCCACCGCTTGAGGAGTGTTCAGCCAGTTGAAAAACAGATCGCTGACCAGATTTTCACGCTCCTCGATCGTCATCTGCTCCGGGCCGAAGTAGCGTGAACGCTCGCCGTTGACGGTGACGATTTCGTTGGCCAGCAAACACAGGTTGTCCTGAGCGTACGCGTAGCCGATGCCATACCCGAGCCCGCGCTCATTGTCGGCGCGGATGTGCGGCACACCGAAACTGGTACGACGAATGTCGGCGGTAGCTGGTTCCGGCTGAGTGCGGGCGTTGGCCGCAAGACTCAAGCCGAGCAACAGACCTGCAAGGCTCAACCGGGTTAATTGACTGGAAATAATCACGCTCGCTCCTGATCGAAAAGACAAACACCCTGCGTCAACACGCACTGCGCCATCCACTAGGAACGAAGCCAACAGCAAAAATTTAGGCCACCCAAGGCGCTATTCAACCCTTTCTCACGGGTCGATGACGTGGCGGTGACAAATTTTCTACATTCGGGCCTTCATGATTTGCCGAGCTCGTTCGTCTTATTGATTGAGAGCACCCGACACACTTCCTGGCCAGCTCTGAAAAGGAGTTTTTGCATGTACAACTCGCAACTGCCAACGGACGGTAGCAATGCGCCAAACGGCTCTGCCATGGGCTCCAGCGTTTTCGGCGAACGAAGCGAGCGCAACGGCAACGAGAGAATCAGACTGCTGCTGAAAAGCTTTGGCCTGCGCACCAGCCTGATTCGGCTGAAGGTCATCGACGCCCTGCTGAGTGCCGCCGAAAGCGAGCGCAGTCTTGGGGTCCGAGGCGTACACAGCCAATTGCTGGACCTGGATATTCCCCTGTCCTTTCTCAGCGTGCGCGAAGTGTTGAAACGTTTGTGCAGCGAAGGCGTGATCACCTTCAACCCGGACAAGAGCTACAGCCTGCACCCGCACGCTGTAGCCATGCTCCACGGCGAGTGATCAGCCCGGTGCGTCGCTCAAGGCTTGACCTTGCGACGCATCACGCCATTGATCACTACCACGATCACCGCCACGCCGATGGCGATGTACTGGAACAGCTTCTCGCTGATGACGCCTTCATTTTGCAGATACGAAAGGCCGAACATGATCCCCAGCACCACGAGGGAGATCAGAATCGAGTATTTCAAACGTTGCGACTGAGTCATTACGATTTCCTGAACCTGAAAAATGTATCCGGTTTGTACCAACGTGCAGGCCAAGCCCCTACCTTTCTTCGGGGATGGAGCGCTGCAAACGGGGTCTCATGTTACAGCCGATGAAGAGTTTTGGCTTCATAGCGGCGATAACCATGAGGATTTTGAAATGTTCCGTCGAATCACACTGTTGATTCCCCTGCTGGCGCTACTGACGCTGAGCGGCTGCATCGTTTTCCCCCACGGCGGCTGGCACGATCACCATTACTACCGTGATGGGCCCGGTTACTATGAGCATCGTTGACGTCCAACCAACGCTTTAATGGCTCAGTTAATTTTCCCTGGCGAGTAAGGCAACGCCACCCGGCTGATAAAAACACCGACAAATGCCCGCCTCGTGCGGGCATTTTTTGTACTGCGCATTTTGTCTATCGGACTAATCCTGAAATGTGCGAAAAATCCCTTGATTTGACACTGGAAACATCACGCAAACGATTGAAACGTCGGGACTTAATCGCACGTTTGAAGTGCCCTGCCCGAGTCACTACCCTCCCTTCCCTGAATTATCTGAGGTCAAACTCAGGGCCATCGAAGGGATATCATGCAAGCGCCACTCATCAATATAAGCCCGCATAAATTAATCGGTTTCTTAGTCGCCATCACACTCTTTGAACTGCTGACTTACATGGCCAGCGATATGATCATGCCAGCCATGTTAAGCGTCACTCATCAACTTAATGCCAGTCCCGAACATGTGCCTTACGCTTTCACGCTGTATCTGGCGGGCGGCATTCTTTTGCAATGGCTTATCGGGCCTTTGTCTGACCACTTCGGTCGGCGCAAGGCGCTGCTCGTCGGCTGCGCGATGTTTGCCCTCGCCTGTTTTGCGGCATACCAGGTGCAAGGCATTCATGCCTTCAACGGCCTGCGCCTGATTCAAGGCGTCGGGCTGGGATTTGTCATCGCGGTCAGCTACCCCGCGCTGCAAGAGGTGGTGTGCGAAGCTGACGCGGTAAAAATCATGGCATTGCTGGGCAATGTCGCACTGCTCTCGCCACTGCTGGGCCCGCTGCTCGGAAGCCTGTTGCTGGAATGGTTATCGTGGCGCGAGTTGTTCCTGCTGCTGGGCGCGGGCAGCGTATTGGTCTGGGTCGGGCTCTATGGGTTCATGCCGGAAACAGTAGGCACCGCGCGACACGACGGTGGAAGGCTGGAGACGATCCCCTTCAAATGGCGCGGGACACTGCGCCGCTACGCAAATTTGCTGTGCAACAGGCGGTTCATGACGTCCAGCGTGGCATTGGGCCTGATGAGCCTGCCGCTGATTGCCTGGATCGGCCTGGCGCCACTGTTGCTGATGCGCAACGAGGGGTTTTCATCGCTGCAATACGGCTTGTGGCAAATCCCGGTGTTCACCGCCGTCATTCTCGGCAACCTGATACTCAATCGACTGATCGCTACCACGGAACTGCCGCAACTGATCCGATACGCACTCTGGCCATTATGCGGTGGGCTCTGCGCATTGATTGTGCTCAGCCTGATGATGCCTTCAACGGTGCTGATAGTGAGTTGCCTGGCGCTTTACGCCCTCGGCCTGGGCATGAGCAATGCCGTGTTGTACCGAATGGCGCTGTTTTCCAGTCACGACAGCAAAGGCCTGGTCTCGGCCATGATCGGGATGATCTCGATCGCCGTGATGGGAGGTGGAAGTTCGCTGATGGCGATGGCAGGCGCCGGCGCCAGTCTTGAAGCTTTCGCCCTCCTCGCGGGAATCGCCGGGCTGACATGCCTGGTGCCGCTGCAGCAGTTTCTACGCCGCTCTCACGCCGCACTTCCCGTCTGAGTTAGATAAAGGCCTTCGAATGATCCATTTACCCCACACCGATGCGCTATGCGCATTGGCGAAACCTTATTGCCTGGATTCAGTACCTGACGGCTTGTTCGATCAGGCGATGACAGAAATCAGCCTGTTTCATTGCCAGCACACACCGGGCTATGAACGCTGGTTGCACGCCAACGGCCTCGATGCCATGGCGTTGGAGTCCATGGACGATTGGTCCAGGCTGCCGCCCATTTTCGCCAACTATTTCAAACGGCACCTGGTGTATGGGCCGACAGGCGAAGGCGCACTGGAACTGACATCGTCGGGCACCAGCGGCCAGAAGAGCCGCATGCGCTACGACTCGCGCAGCATGGCAGCGGCACAGGGCATGGTCGGTCACATCTTTCGCCACTACGGCTGGGATACACCTGATATCCCCTGCAATTACTTGCTTTTGAGCTACGAGCCAAAGGCTGCGATCACGTTGGGGACTGCCTACACCGACCAGTTTCTGTGCAGTTATGCGCCCATCAACCGGGTGGCCTACGGCCTGCGACTGACGGCAACAGGTCACACGTTTGACCTGTTCGGCGTGGTGCGCGCCTTGCAGGAATTCGCGGCAGAAGGCTTGCCGGTGCGGATCCTCGGGTTTCCGGCGTTCCTTGCCCACGCGCTGCAACACATGGAAGACACCGCCGTCGCGGACCTGAAGTTACCGGCCGGCTCGCTGGTATTTCTCGGTGGTGGCTGGAAAACCGAGGCCGCGCAGGAAATTCCTTTGTCGCAGTTATATGAACGCATCAATCGTCAGTTGGGCGTTGAACCAGACCGCTGTCGCGACGGGTATGGCGCCGTCGAACATGCCGTGCCGTACATCCAGTGTGCTCATCAGCATTTCCATGTGCCGGTTTACTCGAAGGTCTTCGTGCGCAATCCCGCTGATTTCACGATCCAGCCTTACGGTCGGCGCGGCTTGCTCGAGTTCGTATCGCCCTACATTTCTTCAAGCCCCGCGCAGGCGGTGGTGATGAGTGACCTGGCGACACTGCACCCCGGCGCGAGCTGCGGGTGCGGCCTTGCGACAGACTGGTTCGAATTGCACGGCCGCGCCGGCACCAGCGCCAGCCGAAGCTGCGCGATGGCCGCGTCCGAACTGATTGGAGGAGCGTGACATGTACCTGCTCAATGGCGAACTGCGTGACGATGTCAGCTTCGCGCAAACACTCGAAAACCTGCACCAACAACTCCCGGCACTGCTGAACGCGCCCATCGACAGCGACACTGTCATTGACGCCGCCGAACGATTCGCCCGGCAGTTGCAGGACGGTGGGCTGGACCTGGCCCTTGACGACGAACAACGCCACGGGCTTGTCGATTTCTGTCAGCGCAACCAACTGGCTACCAAGCTTGAGCGAGAGCTGGGCGTTCGACCGCGCTCGTTACGCCGCATCGACTACCAACAACCGCGTTTCGAAAGCTGGCACCCCTTGGGACTGGTGGTGCATGTGACGCCGGGCAATGCGCCAATGCTCGCGTTCTGTGCGGTTCTGGAAAGCCTGCTGGCCGGCAATATCAACTGGTTGCGCCCCAGCTCCAGCGACGGTGGGTTAACCGCCCGGTTGCTGGCGGCGCTCGCGCAGTGTGACGCCCACGGCAAACTGGCCGATTTCATCGCCGTATTGCCCGTCAGCACTGCGCAGATACCGCAACTGTGTGCGCATGCCGATGGCGTGGCCGCGTGGGGCGGTGAAAAAGCACTCACGGCGATTCGTCAGCAGATTCCGGCCGGCTGTCGGTGGATCGATTGGGGCCACCGAATCAGTTTCGCCTACCTGTCGCCAGACGCCGCCACCCCGTTGGCACTGGATTCGCTGGTGGATGACGTGTGCAGCCTGGATCAACAAGCGTGCTCCAGCCCGCAATGGCTACTGGTCGACAGCAACGACCCGGCCATCCTCCGGGACTTGGGTAACCGCCTGGCCGAAGCCTTTTCACGCCGCGCGTCACAGTGGCCGGCGCTGGTGCCGACTGATCAGGAAGCGTCAGAAATCACCACCCGCACCGCCATGGCGCGGCTGGATCACAGCTTTGCAAACCAGACCGGCGAGGTCTGGGTCGGAGCCGGGTGGCGGGTGATCTGGGAGCATCACCAACGTCTTGCGCCATCGCCACTGTTTCGTACGCTGCTGCTCAAACCGGTGCCGCAGGATTCGATTGCCGAGACGTTGTTACCGTGGCGCACGGTTCTGCAAAGCTGCGCCCTGATTTGCACGCCTGAAGAAACCCCGGCCCTGGTGCGCACCCTGGTCAACGCCGGCGTTACGCGTATCGCGCCCAGCGGCCTGATGCATGACGGTTACGCCGGTGAACCCCATGACGGCGTCTACGCGCTGTCGCGTCTGAGCCGTCGCCTGTCGGTGAACCTGCTGCCAGACGCGGTGCGAGGCCGGCCGACCCTGGACGCGCTGCCCGCAGCGCCCCACACAGGCGATGAGCCGATCATGGACAAAAACGCCTTCATGTCCCAACCGATCGGCGCCGCGGCACAACTGTATTTCCGTTCGGGGGGAAGCAGCGGAGTGGCGTCGCTGTCCGGATTCAGCTATCGAGAATTTGACCGGCAAATGCGCGCAGCGGCTGACGGTTTGTTCGCTGCCGGCCTTGACCCTGCGACGGATCGCGTGATGAACCTGTTCTACGGCGGCAGCCTGTACGGGGGCTTCTCCAGCTTCAGCAAGGTACTTGAGCAAATGGGCGTGACGCACTTCCCGATGGGTGCGCCGCAAGAAGATGACTTCAGCGAAATCGCCCAGCTCATCATCGACCACCGTGTCAACGTGCTGATCGGGATGCCCAGCACCTTGCATCGGCTGTTTTTCACCGAGCAACAGCGACTTCGCGCTTACGCGGGTATCGGCAAAGTGTTCCTTGGCGGCGAGCACCCGGGACAAGCCAGCATTAGCCTGATGCAAAGCTGCGGGGTCGCCACCCTTCGCTCGGCAATCTACGGCTCGGTCGATGCAGGCCCGCTCGGACATGCCTGCACCGCAACGGCGGACGGCGTGTTTCATTTGATGAGTGATATCCAGCACTTGGAGATCGTGCATCTGGAACAGGATGTACCGGTTCATGGCGATGAAATCGGCCGCCTGCTATTCACCTCAAGGGCGCGACAGGGCCAGGCCGTGCGCCGTTATGAGGTGGGCGATACCGGTCGGTGGGTGGCCGGCGCCTGTCCTTGCGGGCTCGACTCACCACGGTTCGAATTGCTGCAACGCCACGGCAAACTGGTGCGTATCGGCACCGAGTTCATTTCACCGGCGGCGCTGCAAGACAGTGTCGGCGTGCCCATGCAAATCATTCTGGAGCACACGCCGGATGGCCGGGAACGGCTTCAGGTGCTGACCAACTCGGACGTGACAGCGGTTTATCAAAGCCTGTTAACCAATGATGCGCTGGCCACTGCCGTAAACGCAGCGCTGATAACCGTCGACGTTCAACAATGCGCCGAAGCCCGTTTCAGCCGAAACAAACACAGCGGCAAAATCCCGCTGATTATTGATAACAGAAAATAAAAATATCACTTGTAGCCTTGTTAACCCTTGAATGCCTGATAAGAAGAGAGCCTTGTGATGTCAACTTACTCCCTTGAACAACTTGTGCCTTATATACGGCAACACTCGACGTTCTACGCCAAACACCTGCAACACTTGCCGGCTGACGCCCATACATTAAGCGAACTGCCATTGACCAACGTGGCCAACTATTGGGCTGACAGCGACGAGCTGGATAACTGGCAAGTTCTGACCGGCGATATCACTGGCGGCCTGGTATTCAAGACCGGCGGCTCGACCAGCCACGGCAAACTGTCGGTGTATACCACCCGCGAGTGGCAAGCGATGGTCGCCGCGTTCGGCGCCAGTCTTTCCAGCCAGTTGGCGGACGGCGACCGTGTCGCCAACCTGTTCTTCTGCGGTGATCTCTATGCCAGTTTCCTGTTCATCCACGACTCGCTGGCGCACGTCAATCGGTCGATCTGCGAATTTCCGTTTACGGGCCAGACCAGCCTGGACGTGCTGGCCGATGCCATTGATCAGCACCGAATCAACGTGCTGGTTGGCGTGCCCGCGCAGTTGCTGCAACTGGCGGCGTATCTGAACCAGCATCAGCGGGTAATGGCCGGGGTCGAGACCCTGCTGTACGGCGGCGAAAGTCTGTTTGGGCCGCAGTTGGCCATGTTGAACAGCGCATTCCCCAATGTACGCATTGCCTCCATCGGCTACGCCAGCGTCGATGCCGGCCTGATTGGCGCTACCGGTCGCGACTGTGCCCTGGGCGAACATCGGGTTTTCGACCCGCAAACGCGGGTAGAGATCGTCGATGAACTGACCGGCGACATCATCGAGGAATGCCACCGCACCGGGCTGTTGGTGGTGACAAGCCTGACCCGTCGGCTCATGCCCCTTCTGCGTTATCCCGTGGGCGACCGCGCCTGCTGGACAGAGCCGAGCGCCACGCCAATGCGCAAATTCGCCCTTCAGGGACGCAGTGCTCACAGTCAGCGGGTTCGAGTGGGGACGTTGTCGCTGATGATCGACGAGATGTCACCGATCATTGCGCGCGTGGCGCACAGCGATCAATGGCAATTGCAGATTGAACATGACGGATACAAGGACATCGTCAGCGTGAAATGGGTGCCGGGGGCGCAGTCATTGGCGAGCGCCGCGGTGTGTAAATCGCTGCATGAAGCGCTGGTGGACCACATCCCCGACATCGAAAAACTGACCCGCGAAAGGCAGTTGGAATGGCGCGTCCAGTCTTGCGCGGTTACCGAGCTGAAGCTTCACCCGCGATCCGGTAAGCAAATGCGCGTGCTCGACCTGCGTGAATACGCTGTCCCGCCGTCGTCGGAGGCTGCGTGATGTCGACCCTGATGTTCCGCCGCTACCACCCTTGCGACGCGCACGCGGTGAGCCAACTGTTTCGTCAGGTCTATGGCGATCATTACGTTCAACCGGACGTTTATCTGCCCGAGATGATCAGCCAGCACAACGCCGACGGCCACTGGAGATCGATGGTCGCTGTCGACGGCGAACGCGTGCTGGGCCACGCCGCGTTATGCCACGACACCCGTTCGGATTGCGCGGAACTGGCCCTGAGCGTGGTCACCCCGGCCATGCAGGGGCGCAGTATCGCGACGCGCCTGGGGCGCGAGTTGCTGTTGTTGTCGCAAGCGCTGGGGCTGGCGAATGTCCTGATCAAACAGGTCACGCATCATCCTTATACGCAGCGCATGGCCGCCAACATCGGTTTTCACAGCACGGGCGTGCTCCCGGACTACGTTCCGTCGCCGTTCGCCGAGCCCATCGCCGAAACCATAGTGACCGGATGCTATGTGGTGCAAGGGCATACCCGACCGCTCCCCGACATTGCGTGGCCCGAAAGCTGCCGACCGTTCATGCAACACCTGTGTTCGGTATTCGGCACTTACAGCGACAGGTCATCGCCGACGTCAATGCCCTTACAGATCAGGCAACACCACCAACGTTACGCCATCGTCGCTCACCGCTTGAACAAACGGCTGCTCGACCAGATAGGTCAATTACCTGCCCATTGGCTGGTGACGCTCCACATTGACCTGTCCCGGCACTTTGCCGACGACCTGCACCAGCTGACGGCAATGGGCTTCACCTTTACCGGGTTGATCCCCACCCAGCACAGTCATGGATGGTTCGCGCTGTTTCATCGTGGCGTCCAGCCTCGTTCGCTCAGCCTGCATTGCCCTTATATGCAGCAATTGCACGATGACTTGCAGCGCGACGTCGAAACCTGCGGCAGCGCTCGCTCAGCCGCTTGAAATTTGTCGGTAAACATCATTGGCGGGTTGCGCGCAACGCTCGACCCGCCAATGCCAAACACCCTCGACAACGCATCACGCCTTGGCACTGACCCCTTTATCGGTAGGCACCGCCACGGCTCTGCCGTTGCCCTTGCCGTACGTGTGCAGGTTCTGCAGCACATAGATCGCCGTCTTGTATTCCGGGATCAGGCCAATTGCATACTTGTCGCCCTTGATGCTGTTGTTCTGGATGGTGTCCAGTTGCGTAGCAAAATATTCCAGCGCATTGAATTTCGCATCGGGATCGTTCTGTACGCCGAACCGGTTGAACTTGTCACCCGCATTCATCAACGTCATCGACGTGATATCGGAAATCAGCCCCCTGCCCCTGAGAAACGCACTGAGATTGCCCAGCTGTTTGGACGAGACATTTTCCGGATCGAAGCCTTTGACGTTTTTGTGGATCTTCTGCTCATCCATTTTCGCGATGTTCAGCGCATTGGGATTGGTGCCTACCAGCGCCAGCATTTGCTTGACCCGCGCGCTCTGCGTGACCGGTTTACCGCCGCCGGTGTCGCGAACCAGTAATCCGGACTTGGCCGTCCAGGCCCCGCTATAGCCGATAGTCATGATTGAATTCCCGATGACGTGCGCATAAAAAACTCCTTGTTCAAGCGATGGAAGAGCGGGGAAGTATCCGGCTGGCCTCTTGCCATACCTACTACTATTTCTGCTTTTTACAATTTTTGTACACTTTCAGATACAAACTACCAAAGCCTTGTGACAGAGCTATTGCGACGACTTTTTTATCGAGGGTTCGAACACGCTTGAGTCACGTTTTACGCTTTGGACCGTTGCTTTGTATCCGCCTCGACACGCGACGGATTTCACGACGAAGCATTCTTGGACGCGCGTACCTAAAGGTGGTGATACGCGAGCCGATAGCCTCTCGAAGCAGTGATGCTCACCTCGAACTCCGACAACAAGAACGTTGCACAAGGACCGTCCCATGCCCGCATTTCGTTCCATCCAGGCTCGTTACACGCTGTTTCTGGTCCTCTTCATCCTCTTGCTGTTGGTACTGACAGTGGTCGGCATCAGCCAATTGGTCGCGCCCAAGCTGCGCCACACCGAAGAACAGGTAGCCCTTAACCGCATCGCCGAAGTGGCCGAGCAAATCCAGGGTGAATTGAACAAAGTGCAGTCGCAGCAGCGCAGCATCACCCAGACCATCCCGTTACTCGACAGCGCGGCCATCGACACCGTGCTACCCGGGCTGGTCGACCAGTACGGCGAGTTGAAAGTCTTCGGCGGCGGCATCTGGCCGTTGCCGGGCCAGCGTGAGGCCGGGCGTAACAAATTCAGTACCTTCTGGCACCGCGATGCCACGGGGAAACTGGTGGTGAACACCTTCTGGAACAGCGACGCCGCCCCCAATTATTACGACCAGACCTGGTACAAGGGCGGCATGCAAACCCCGCGCGGCCAATGCGCGTGGGCGGCTGCCTATAAAGATGACGCCAGCGCCGAACCGCGCACCAACTGCGCCATGGCGATTCAGAAAAACGGCGCGGCGTACGGCGTCTCGACCATCGACGTGACGCTAGGCTTTTTCAACGACCTGGTGGCACGCAAGGAAAAAGACCTCGGCGCCGAAATGCTGATCGTCGAGGCCGACGGCAAGATCATCAGCAACAGCTCGCGCATCAGCGGCCCGATTGTGTTGAAGAACACCAGCGAACTGGCCGGTAACTCGCCGTTCGCTGCTCAGGTCAAGGCCGGCCTGCAAAACCGTGATCAGTCGCAGCGCACAGAATTCGATAACAACGGCGAAGCCAGTACCTTCTTCATGCGCCCGATCGAAGGCACGCCGTGGTTCCTTGCCACCGCGCTGCCAACCCGGCTGATCACCGCCCAGCGTGACGACGTGCTCAGCACCTTGAGCCTGTTGCAGATCCCGATGGTGATTTTGCTGGCGCTGTTGCAGATCTACGCGATCCGCCAACTGGTCCAGCGCCTGAAAATCCTCAAGGCCAATATCGACGCACTGTCTGCCGGTGACGCGGACTTGACCAAACGCATCACCATTCGCGCCGAAGACGAGCTGGGCGCCATCGGCTATTCGGTCAACGCCTTCATCGTCTACTTGCAGAACATGATTGGCGAAGTCACCCAAGCCACGGGCGCCATGGCGTCCAGCCTGGACAACCTGCAACGCACGTCAGCCCACACCAGCCAGATTCTGGTGCGACATGCGTCGGAAACCGATCAGACCGTCACCGCCATCACCGAGATGAGTTCGACCGCCGAAAGCGTCGCGCAAAACGCCGCCGAGACGGCCGCTTTCACCAAGCGCGCCAACGAAAATGCCGACCGCTCGCGGGTCGTGGTGGGCGAAGCGTCCAGCAGCGTGATTGCGCTGATCGACGAAGTGGCGACTGCCACCCATAAAGTCGAAAGCATGCAGCAGGACGCCCAACGCATCACTGAGATTCTCGGGGTGATTGGTGCCATCGCCGGCCAGACCAACTTGCTCGCGCTCAACGCCGCCATTGAAGCGGCGCGGGCCGGGGAGCAAGGACGTGGGTTTGCGGTAGTCGCCGATGAAGTCCGCGCCCTCGCCGCTCGCACTCAGGCCAGCACGTCGGAAATCAACGAGATGCTCGCACGCCTGACTCAAGGCGTGAGTTCGTCGGTGAGCGCCATGCAAAATACCCAGGCCAGTTGCCAGTCCGCCGCCGATGCGACCGCTCGGGTCAACTCGGGGCTGGATGAAATGGCCGGCTCGGTCAGCCACATCAACAGCCTGAGCACGCAAATCGCCACCGCCGCCGAACAGCAAAGCGCAGTAACCGAAGAGATCAACCGCAGCATGGTGCAAATCCGCCACATGGTGGATGAGCTGGTGAAAAGCGGTCAGGCGAGTGAACTCAATACGCAGCAGTTGCTGGAAGCCAACCGCCGTGTGAGCGCAATCATGGGGCGTTTCAAGGTCCGCTGATCACTGCCCTTTGTGGGAGCGGGCTTGCTCGCGAAGGCGGTATTTCACTCAGCATAAGTGTTGAATGTCAGTCAGCCTTCGCGAGCAAGCCCGCTCCCACAGGGATCCGCTGGTCGTTGTAGTAACTAGAAACAATCTCGTCCCTCGTGCTTGGCTAAACTGGTCAAAATGCGTCTTTTTTGGCCGCAATCCCAGGACGAGATCCCCTATGCGAACCCACTTGCGTCTGGCCGCCCTGAGCGCCCTCTTCATTTCTTCGCTGGCCCAGGCCGCCGACCTGATCCCTATCGAAGTGCACCGCGACGCCAATTGCGGCTGTTGCAAAAAGTGGATCAGCCACCTCGAAGCCAACGGCTTCAAGGTCGAGGACCACGTCGAAGCCAACATGAGTGATTTCAAGCAACAACACGGCGTACCGCCGCGCCTGGCCTCGTGCCACACCGCATTGATCAACGGCAAATTCGTCGAAGGTCATGTGCCGGCGGAGCAAGTGTTGGCCTTGAGCAAGCGCGATGACCTGCTGGGCGTCGCCGCACCCGGCATGCCGATGGGTTCGCCCGGCATGGAAATGGACGGCATGAGCGATGCGTATCAGGTGATCGGCCTGAAAAAGGACGGTTCTGACGTGGTGGTGGCGGACTACCCCGCCCATTGATGTTCGGTGCTTACATCGGGCTGTTCGTTGCCGCGTTCGGCGCCGCGACCCTTTTGCCGTTGCAGTCCGAAGCGGTGCTGGTGGGGTTGTTGCTCAGCGACCGGTATTGGCTGTGGTCGCTGCTGGCCGTCGCAACGCTGGGTAATGTCCTCGGTTCGCTGGTGAACTGGTGGCTCGGCCGGGGCATCGAGCGTTTTCGTGACCGGCGCTGGTTTCCGGTCAGCCCGCGGCATCTGGCAATCGCGCGAAAACACTATCGGCGCTACGGCCATTGGTCGTTGCTGCTGAGTTGGGTGCCGATCATTGGCGACCCGCTGACCCTGGTGGCCGGGGTGATGCGCGAACCCCTCGGGCGATTTCTGCTGATCGTCACCGTCGCCAAAGGCGCGCGTTATGGCGTGCTGGCTCTTGTCACGCTGGGCTGGATGGGTTGAACCATTGTCAGTCGCCATTGCCTGTGTTTAATCTCGCCCTAATCGTGCCGATCCAGCATCGGCGGTTTTCTACGGAGCTGACCCATGCCCCTCGCCTTTTCCCGCTGGTTGCCCGGCCTGTTACTGAGCGCTGCGCTGCCACTGGCTGCTCAAGCCGAAGGCCCGGAATACGGGCCTGAATTGCAAGGTTTCGAATACCCCTACACGGTCAAACATTTCGCCTTCGAGTCCCAGGGCAAATCCCTGCAAATGGGTTACATGGACGTCGCCGCCCACGGCAAGGCCAACGGGCGCAGCGTCGTGTTGATGCACGGCAAGAATTTCTGCGGCGCGACCTGGGACAGTTCGATCAAAGCCCTGAGCGAGGCCGGTTACCGGGTGATCGCACCGGACCAGATCGGTTTCTGCACGTCCAGCAAACCCGACCATTACCAGTACACCTTCCAGCAACTCGCCACCAATACCCAACAATTGCTCAAGGCGCTGGGCATTCAGAAGGCCACCCTTCTCGGTCACTCCACCGGCGGCATGCTCGCCACCCGTTATGCGCTGCAATACCCCGAACAGGTCGAGCAACTGGCACTGGTCAATCCGATTGGTCTTGAAGACTGGAAAGCCCTCGGCGTGCCATATCGCACGGTGGACCAATGGTACGCGCGCGAACTCAAGCTCACCGCCGACGCCATCCACACCTACGAACGCAACACCTATTACGGTGGCCGCTGGAAGCCGGAATTCGATCGTTGGGTCGACATGCTCGCGGGCCTGAACAAAGGCCCGGGGCATACGCAAGTCGCGTGGAACTCGGCGCTGATCTACGACATGATCTTCACCCAGCCGGTGTACTACGAGTTCAAGAACTTGAAGATGCCCACGCTATTGCTGATCGGCACCTCCGACACCACCGCCATCGGCAGCGACATTGCCTCGCCTGAAGTCAAGGCGAAGCTCGGTCATTACGACGTGCTCGGCAAGCAAGTGGCAAAACTGATTCCGCAGTCGACCCTGGTCGAATTCCCCGGCATGGGGCACGCGCCGCAGATGGAAGAACCGGAGCAATTTCACCAGGCATTGCTCGACTGGCTGAACAAAACCAACCCCGTTCGTTGATGAGGTAAGGCTGATGGCTGTGCAGATTGCGGTGATCGATGATTGGCAGGACGTCGCACGCGATGTAGTCGACTGGTCGGCGCTGGACAGCGTCGCCGAAGTCAGTTTTGTGCATGACTTCCCCGCCGACAACGCCACGCTGGCGCAACGCCTGGGCGGTTTTGAAGTGATTTGCGTGATGCGCGAGCGCACCCGGTTCGACGAGGACCTGCTGCGGCGCCTGCCGAAACTGAAACTGTTGGTCACCGGGGGCATGCGCAACGCCGCCCTCGACCTGAAAGCCGCGGCGGCTCTCGGTATTCAGGTGTGTGGCACCGACAGCTACAAACATGCCGCGCCGGAATTGACCTGGGCGCTGATCATGGCCGCTACCCGCAATCTGCTGGCCGAAGCCAACGCCTTGCGCGCCGGCCAATGGCAGCAAGGCCTGGGCGGCGATCTGCAAGGCAAGACCCTGGCGATTCTGGGGCTGGGCAGTATCGGCAAGAAGGTCGCCCAGTTTGGTCAGGTGTTCGGCATGCGGGTCATCGCCTGGAGCGAAAACCTTACGGCCGAACGTGCAGCCGAGGCCGGCGTGACCTACGTCAGCAAGCAGCAACTGTTCGAGCAGGCGGACGTGCTCTCGGTGCATCTGGTGCTCAGTGATCGCAGCCGCGGCCTGGTCGATGCCCAGACACTGGACTGGATGAAACCCACCGCTTTGCTGGTCAATACCGCGCGCGGGCCGATTGTCGACGAGGCGGCGCTGATCAAGGCGTTGCAGAAAAACCGCTTGGGCGGTGCCGCACTGGATGTGTTCGAGGTCGAGCCCTTGCCTGAGCATCATCCGTTCAGAACCCTGGAAAACGTCCTGGCGACGCCGCACGTTGGTTATGTCAGCCGCGAGAATTACCAGCTGTTCTTTTCGCAGATGATCGAGGACATTCAGGCGTGGTCGGCGGGTACGCCGATTCGATTGTTCAGCTAAAACCGCGTTATCGTTCTTCGCGAGCAAGCCCGCTCCCACAGGTTTTTGAGCTGTGCCTGGAGCAGCGAGTTTGCCCGCGCTGAGGCGTCAATATCCGCACTGCAATGGTGCAAATACCCTCCCCGACGCGCCCATTTGCGTGACTGCACAGTCCTGTTTTGACCCACCTAAAAAAATAAACCTGCACTTCGTCGGTGCGTTGCCCCGTTCGGCGTTCTGTGGATTTACCCTCTTCAACCGATTGTCGAACAATTTAGCCACTTGGCCCGCCCCGCTCTAGGATCTGGCCTAGACTCATTTTCGCGAGGTAAAACCGGTCGGTCATCTGGCGGTAAAAAACTCGAAACTTTTGGACCTGACCGTAGGTCAGGTGAAAGGTAGGGTCAACGCGACTGGTGCATTCCTTGCAACGGCCCCTCCACCCATCCTGCTTTAGCGCATTGGGCAGTACTGCTCAGCGATGCGACGCGCGTTTGCGTCCGGCCACAGGATTTGGCCGCGAGCACCGTTTGTGCCAGGCCCGAGAATCAGATCAACAACACGGGAGATTCATATGATTAGTGCGGCTTTAGATATTCAGGGAGAGCGTGCTCATCAGCAGGTCGGCGAATCGAGCGCCGTGGGTGCGCCAAGCGCCCAATCGATCAACGTCCCCAGCCCACGGGCGCTGACACCGGTTGCCAGCCAGAATCCGAACAGAAAGAAAGTGTTGTTCGTTACTTCGGAGATTGCCGACCTGGTGAAAACCGGCGGTCTGGGCGACGTCTCTGCCGCGTTGCCCCGCGCCATGGCGCACTTGCACGATGTGCGGGTGCTGATTCCGGGCTATCCGCAAGTGCTGCACAGCGAGAACCCGATCCACATTATTGGCGAACTGGGTGGCCACGCCGCGCTGCCGCCGTGCAAGATCGGGCGCATGGACATGCCGGACGGTTTGGTCATCTACGTGTTGATCTGCCCGGAGCTGTATGAGCGCGAAGGTTCGCCTTACGGTGCCAACAACGGCCGCGACTGGCCGGACAACCACATTCGTTTCGCCCGCCTGGGCCTGGCCGCCGCCGATATCGCCGCCAATCTCGCACAAATTCACTGGTGCCCGGATCTGGTGCACGCCCATGACTGGCCCGCTGGCCTGGCGCCGGCCTACATGCACTGGCGTGGGCAGCGCACGCCGACGCTGTTCACCATCCATAACCTGGCCTATCAAGGCGTGACCAGCCTCGGTTCGTGCCCGGAACTCGGTATTCCGCACCACGCCTTGCAACAGGAAGGCATGGAGTTCTACGGCAAGATGTCGTTCCTCAAGGCCGGCATGGCCTATTCGAGCCACATCACCACCGTCAGCGCCACCTATGCGCAGGAAATCACCACGCCAGCCTTCGGCTGTGGTCTCGACGGGTTCCTCGCCGCCAAGACCCAGCAAGGCCTGCTCAGCGGGATTCCCAACGGCATTGATGAAAGCTGGGACGCCGCCACCGACCCGCACTTGTTCTGCCCGTTCACCATCGGCGACTGGGAGGGCAAAGCGGTCAATGCAGCCCACGTGCGCGAACTGTTCGGCCTCGAAGATTCCGCAGGCCCGCTGTTCGCCGTGGTGTCACGACTGGTCTACCAGAAAGGCCTCGACCTCACCGAAGCCGTCGCCGAATTCATCGTCAACTCTGGCGGCCAGATCGCCATCATCGGTCGCGGCGAGCCGGAAGAAGAACAAGCCATGCGCGAACTGGCGCTGCGTTTCCCGGGCCAGATCGGCGTGCGCATCGGCTTCAATGAAACCGACGCCCGGCGCATGTTCGCCGGCAGCGATTTCCTGCTGATGCCGTCGCGTTACGAGCCTTGCGGCTTGAGCCAGATGTATGCCCAGCGTTTCGGTTCGTTGCCGGTGGCCCGCAACACCGGCGGTTTGGCCGACACCATCGAGAACGGCGTGACCGGGTTCCTCTTCGATGAATCCACCGTGGAGAGCTACGAAGAAGCGCTCAGCCGCGCGTTCAAGGTGTTCGCCTACCCGGATCTGCTCAACGCCATGCGTTGCCGCGCCATGGCCGCGCCCTTCAACTGGTGCAAGGCGGTCGAACCGTACGCCGAACTCTACGAACAACTGGTGGCCAAGGCGCTGGGTAAATCGAACAAACTGTAATAGAGGTTTTCAACGATGCCGTTACGGACCCTTGAGACCTGGCCCCACGGCGCAATCATGCTGGACGCAGAGCACACGCGTTTTGCCTTGTGGGCGCCAGATGCGTTTTACGTCAGTGTCGAACTGGAAGATGGACAATCCTTGCCGCTACTGCCTCAGGCTGATGGCTGGTTCGTGATCAAGACCCGCTGCCCCGCGGGAACCCGTTACCGCTACAACATCGATGGTGAGCTGGACGTGCCGGACCCGGCGTCCCGCGCCCAGGACGGCGACATCGCCGGCCACAGCGTGGTGGTCGATCCCCTCGCCTATCAATGGCAAAACAGCACCTGGACCGGCCGGCCGTGGGACGTGGCAGTCATCTACGAATTGCACGTCGGCGCGCTCGGCGGCTTCAGCGCCGTCGAACAGCAACTGGCGCGCCTCGCCGAACTGGGTGTGACCGCCATCGAACTGATGCCCCTCGCGCAATTTCCCGGCGAGCGCAACTGGGGCTATGACGGCGTGCTGACCTACGCCCCGCAAGCCTCCTACGGCACTCCCGAACAACTCAAGCACCTGATCGACAGCGCCCACGGCCATGGCCTGGCGGTGATTCTCGACGTGGTCTACAACCACTTCGGCCCGGACGGCAATTACCTGCATCACTACGCCAAAAGCTTCTTCCGCGAAGACAAACACACGCCGTGGGGCGCGGCCATCGACTTCCGGCGGCGCGAGGTGCGCGACTTCTTCATCGAAAACGCATTGATGTGGCTGCTGGAATACCGCTTCGACGGGTTGCGCCTGGACGCGGTGCACGCGATTGAGAGCCCTGATTTTTTGCAGGAGCTGGCGCAACGGGTGCGGGAACAGACCGGCCCGGCCCGGCACATCTGGCTGATGGTCGAAAACGAGCACAACCAGGCCAGCCTGCTGGAAGAAGGTTACGACGCGCAGTGGAACGACGACGGCCACAATGCCTTGCACGTGTTGCTGACCGGTGAAACCGACGCGTACTACGCCGACTATGCCCAGCAACCGACCGAACAGCTGGCCCGCTGCCTGAGCCAGGGTTTCGTGTTTCAGGGCCACACCAACCGCCACGGCAAATCCCGGGGCGAGCCCAGCGGCCACTTGCCGCCCAGCGCGTTCGTGCTGTTTTTGCAGAATCACGATCAGATCGGCAACCGCGCCTTCGGCGAACGCTTGCATCAGTTGGCCCACCCCGACGCCTTGAAAGCGGCCACCGCGCTCCTGCTGTTGTCGCCGATGATTCCATTGATGTTCATGGGCGACGAGTTTGGCGCCGATGAGCCGTTCCTGTTTTTCACCGACCATCACGGCGAATTGGCGGCGCTGGTGCGCGAGGGCCGGCGCAACGAGTTTGCCGAATTAAGCGCCTTCGCCGACCCGCACAAACGTGAGCAGATTCCCGATCCGAATGCACCCGAGACCTTCGAGTCTTCGCGCCCCCGGCTGATCAATCCCGAGCAGTCGGCGATGCATGACCTGTATCGCCGCCTGCTGCAACTGCGCCACCAACACATCATCGCGCGCATCCCCGGAGCCCAGGCACTGGGCGCCGACGTCCTGGGCGAAGGCGCCGTGACCGCGCGCTGGCGGTTGGGCGATGGCAGCGAGCTGCGCATTGACCTGAACCTCGGCGACACGTCCGTGGTCCACTCCCCACAGGCCGGCGCCAGGTTGTTGTTCGAACATCCGCCACAGGCAGCCGGCCTGTTGGATCAGGGCAAACTCGCCCCGTATTGCGCGCTAGTCAGCCTCACGGCCGCAGCCCCTTTGCTACCCCCGGATGGAGAGCGCCCATGAGTGATGCGCAACTGGAAATACTGGCCAGCCGAGCGGGCCTGGCTGTCGACTGGATCGACGCCAATGGTCGCCCGCAAAAAGTCGCCCCTGCCGTGCTCCGCGCGGTCCTGACCGGCCTTGGCCACCCGGCCGGCAGCGCCCAGGAAATCGACGCCAGCCTGCTGCAATTGCAGCAAGTGCAACAGACGCACCACTTGCCGCCACTGATGACCGTCGACGTCGGTTGCGGTCTCGATCTGGCGCGCTATTTCGAGCCCGAAACGCCGTGTGAAATCCACCTCGAAGACGGTTCGCGAATCAACCTGAAACTGGATGCGGACGCGGTGCTGCCGGGTTTGATCCCGGTCGGTTATCAGCACGCAACTATCGATGGACAATCGTTCACGCTGGCCGTGGCGCCCGAGCGCTGCTACAGCGTCGGCGATGCCGTCGACAGCCCGATCCCGCGCACCTGGGGGCTCAGCGTGCAGTTGTATTCGCTGCGGCGCCCTGGCGATGGCGGTTTTGGCGACACCCAGGCCCTGGAAGAACTGGCGCGGGTCGCTGGCGAACGCGGCGCCGAAGCGCTGGCGATCAGCCCGTTGCACGCGATGTTCAGCAGTGACACCCAGCGTTACAGCCCCTATTCACCGTCCAGCCGCTTGTTTCTCAACAGCCTGTATGCCGCGCCCGGCGCCATCCTCGGTGAGCGCGCGCTGCGCAGCGCCATCGAATCCACCGGGCTTGGCGCCCAATTGCAACAGCTTGAACAACAGCCGCTGATTGACTGGCCTGTCGCCGCCGAAGCCAAGCATCGCCTGCTGCAAGCCTTGTATGAAGGCTTCGTGCAGGGCGAACACCCGCTGCACGCCGACTTCAGCAGCTTCCGTCACGCGGCCGGCGAAGCACTGGAAAACCATTGCCGCTTCGAAGCGATTCAAGAAGCCCGCGCGGCCAAGGGTGAAAACCTCGATTGGCGCGAGTGGCCGGAACAATGGCGCGACCCGCGCAGCGCCGCCCTCGCCGAATTCGCCGAAGAGAACGCCGGACGCATCGGCTTCTTCGCCTTTTGCCAGTGGCTGATCACCCGCTGCCTGGAGCGTGCGCAAATCGCTGCGCGCAGCGCCGGCATGAGCATTGGCCTGATTGCCGACCTGGCGGTCGGGGCCGATGGCGGTGGCAGCCAGGCCTGGAGCCGGCAAGACGAATTGCTCGCCTCGCTGACCGTCGGCGCCCCGCCAGACATCCTTAACCGCAGCGGCCAGGGCTGGGGCATTTCCGCGTTTTCGCCCGAAGGGCTGGTGCGCAATGGATTTCGCGCCTTTATCGAAATGCTCCGCGCCAATTTTGCCCACGCCGGCGGCTTGCGCATCGATCACGTCATGGGCCTGCAACGGTTGTGGGTGATCCCCAACGGCGCACCACCGGCCGACGGCGCTTATCTGTATTACCCGCTCGACGACATGCTGCGGCTGCTGGCCCTGGAATCCCATCGACATCAAGCCATCGTGCTCGGCGAAGACCTCGGCACCGTGCCCGATGGCTTGCGCGAAAAACTCATCGCCCGCGCCATCCTTGGCATGCGCGTGTTGTTGTTCGAGCAGGACAACAGCCACTTCAAGCCGATCCTCGACTGGCCGGACAACGCACTGGCGACCACCAGCACCCATGACCTGCCAACGCTCAATGGCTGGTGGCATGGCCGCGACATCGACTGGAATGCCCGCCTCGGGCTGGTCGATGCCACGGGTGAAATCGAGTGGCGTCAGCACCGGGAGCGCGAGCGCGAAGGCCTGCGCCGAGCGTTTAGCGAAGACCCGCAAAATTTCCGCGAAGAATCCCACGAAACCGACCAGATCCTCGACGCGGCCATCCGCTTTCTGGGCCACACCCGCGCGCCGCTGGTGTTGCTGCCGCTGGAAGACGCCTTGGGCATTGAACAACAAGCCAACCTGCCCGGCACCATCGACACGCACCCCAATTGGTCGCGGCGCCTGCCCGGTGTCAGCGAAGCCTTGCTCGATGACGCGGACGCCGCGCGGCGTCTGGAACTGCTCGCCTGCGCGCGACTTCAGGCCGGCGAGCGTGACCAATGAACCTGTCATTGATCCAACCGCTACGGGCGACCCTGCGCCTGCAATTTCATAAAGGCTTCACCCTGGACCAAGCGGTGCCGCTGGTGCCGTATTTCGCCCGCCTGGGCATCAGCCACGTCTATGCCTCGCCGTTGCTGGCCGCGCGGGCGGGTTCGATGCACGGCTACGACGTGGTCGACCCGACCACGGTCAACCCCGAACTCGGCGGCGAAGCGGCGTTGCGCCGACTGGTCAAAGCGCTGCGCGAGCACCAGATGGGCCTGATTCTCGACATCGTGTCGAACCACATGGCGGTCGGCGGTAGCGACAACCCGTGGTGGCTCGACTTGCTGGAATGGGGCCGCTTGAGCCCGTACGGCGAGTTTTTCGACATCCAATGGCATTCGCCCGATCCGTTGATGGAAGGCCAATTGCTGCTGCCGTTTCTCGGCAGCGATTACGGCGTTGCCTTGCAGGACGGCACCCTGCCCTTGCGTTTCGATGCGCAGCGGGGGGCGTTTTACGTCGAGCATTACGCCCATCACTTTCCGATCTGTCCGAGCAGTTACGGCGACCTGCTCAGAACCGACGACGAGCCACTGAAATTGCTCGCTGACCGTTTCAGCGCCTTGAGCTATCAGACTGACGCGCACAGCCTGGCGCTGCCGTTGAAAGCGCAGCTGCGCGAACTGGCGCGCGATCCGGCCATGCTGCAAGCCATCGAGCGCAACCTCAGCGCCTACGATTCGCTGACGCCGGAGGGTTTCCAGCGTCTGCATCAGTCGCTGGAGCACCAGAGTTATCGCCTGGCCAGTTGGCGCACGGCGGCGGACGACATCAACTGGCGACGCTTTTTCGATGTCAACGAACTCGGCGGCCTACGCGTCGAGCGTCCGGCGGTGTTCGAAGCGACCCACGCGAAAATCTTCGAGCTGGTGGCCGAAGGGCTGGTCGACGGCCTGCGCATCGACCACATCGACGGCCTTGCCGACCCGCGTGGCTACTGTCGCAAATTGAGGCGTCGTGTGGATTCGCTGTCCCCGGAGCGACACTTGCCGATCTTCGTCGAGAAGATTCTCGGCGAAGGCGAAACCCTGCACCGCGACTGGTCGGTGGACGGCACCACCGGTTACGAATTCATGAACCAGCTGTCGTTGTTGCAGCATGACCCGGACGGCGCCGAGACCTTGGGCCAGCTGTGGACTCGCTATAGCGAACGCCCCGCCGACTTTCGCGAGGAAGCGCAACTGGCCCGTCAGCAGATCCTCAACGGCTCGCTGGCCGGGGATTTCGAAAGCGTGGCGCAAGCGCTGCACCAGGTGGCGCGCGATGATGTGATGACACGGGACCTGACCCTCGGCGCCATCCGTCGTGCGTTGCAGGAATTGATCGTGCATTTCCCGGTGTACCGCACCTACATCAGCCCGCGCGGTCGCTCGGCGCAAGACGACGTATTTTTCCAACAGGCCATGGACGGTGCGCGGCAAACCCTTGGCGAGGCCGATTGGCCGGTGCTCGAGTGCCTGGCCGGTTGGCTGGGTGGCGAGCCGTGGCGCAAACGGCCCGTGGGTCGCCAGCGCAAAATCCTCAAGCACGCCTGCGTCCGGTTCCAGCAACTGACCTCGCCGGCCGCCGCCAAAGCCGTGGAAGACACCGCGTTCTATCGCTCGGCGGTGCTGCTGTCGCGCAATGACGTCGGCTTCAGCACCGAGCAGTTCAGTGCGGCGCTTGCCGACTTCCATAAGGATTGCCTGCGCCGGCTGGAACAGTTTCCGGACAACTTGCTGGCCACCGCGACCCACGACCACAAACGCGGCGAAGACACCCGCGCGCGCCTCGCGGTGTTGAGCGAACGCAGCGCCTGGTACGCCGAACAGGTGCCGCTGTGGCGAACCCTCGCCCGGCCCCTGCGCGATGACGACGACATGCCCTCGGCCGGCGATGATTTGATTCTTTATCAAGCGATCCTCGGCAGTTGGCCGCTGGACTTGCGCAGTGACGATCAACCCGCGCTCGCGGACTACGCCAAGCGCCTGTGGCAGTGGCAACAGAAAGCCCTGCGTGAAGCCAAGCTGCAAAGCAGCTGGAGCGCGGCCAACGAGCCTTATGAAAAGGCGATGCAGGTGTTTATCGAGCGTTTGCTGCTCAGCCCTGAGGGTGAACTGTTGCGCGCCGCCCTCGGCAAAGCGGTACAGACCCTGGCCGCACCCGGCGCGCTCAACAGTTTGGCGCAAACCTTGCTGCGAATGACCGTGCCCGGGGTGCCGGACCTGTATCAGGGCAACGAGTATTGGGACTTCTCGCTGGTCGATCCGGACAATCGCCGGCCGGTGGATTACGCCCGCCGAGAACAGTCGGCGCAGGCCACCGTGCCAGTGCCCGAGCTGTTGGCGAACTGGCGTGACGGGCGCCTCAAGCAACGCTTGATCCTGCAGACGTTGAACCTGCGGGCCGAGCATGCCGAGCTGTTTCGCCGAGGGTCGTATCAGCCCCTCGAGGTGGTCGGCAGCGAGGCTCACCGAGTGTTGGCGTTTGCTCGCGAACATGCGGGCCAACGCGCCATCGTGATCGTCCCGATACGCTGTGCGCGCTTGCTGGAAAACAGTGCCAAACCACAGATCGACGCGCCGCAGTGGGGCGACACCCGGGTGAAATTACCGTTCGGGGCCTGCGACGAAAATCTGAAGGGACTTTTTTCCAGCGGCGCAGTCACAAAAAACAGGGAGCTGAACATCAGCGCCGCGCTGGGGGATTTCCCGGTCAATCTCTTTATCCAAACCTTTACCCAAGCTTGAGTTCAGTGCAGGAGCATTGCGATGAGTACCGACGATAAACGCGTTCGCGAATTTGCCTATCAGATCTGGGAATCGGAAGGAAAACCCGAGGGCGAGGAAGCCCGCCATTGGGAGATGGCCCGCAAATTGGCGGAAGCCGAAGCCCTTGCACCGAAAAAATCGCCGAAGGCTTCTGGCAGCAAGACCCCTGCCGCCAAACCTGTCGCGGCCAAGGAAAGCAAAGTGGCGAATGGCAAGGCGGGTGAACCGAAAGCCAAGGCCAAACCCGCCGCGGCGGCGGCGAAAGTAACCCCTCCAGGTGAAAAAGCTGCCGCGAAAAAACCGGGCACCGCGAAAAAACCACCAGCGGCCTGACGCTTCACGCATTTGTCCTGATTGAACCCGTGGCGAGTTCACTCGCCGCCGTGGGCGCGCTCGCCCTGAAAAACTGCACCCTGTGGAAGCAAGCCCGGCCCCGCAGCGTTTTACCGCCTTAGCGCATTCGTTTCCCCCTATTTGCAGGAGCATCTATGTCCAGTCCAAAAAAAGCCGCGCCAGAACCTCATGTCGAGGCCTCCCGAATTCGCGAAGGCCTGCCCTTCCCGCTGGGCGCGACCTGGGATGGTCTGGGGGTCAACTTCGCCTTGTTTTCCGCCAATGCCACCAAAGTCGAACTGTGCATCTTCGATGATGCCGGCGAAGTGGAACTGGAGCGCATCGAACTGCCGGAATACACCGACGAGATCTACCACGGCTACTTGCCCGACGCGCATCCGGGGCTGATTTACGGCTACCGCGTGTACGGCGCCTACGACCCGGCCAACGGCCACCGCTTCAACCACAACAAATTGCTGATCGACCCGTACGCCAAGCAACTGGTCGGCGAGTTGAAATGGTCCGAAGCCCTGTTCGGCTACACCATCGGCCACCCGGATGCCGACCTGAGTTTCGACGAACGTGACAGCGCGCCGTTTGTGCCCAAGTGCAAAGTCATCGACCCGGCGCACACCTGGGGCCATGACCACCGCGTGAGCATTCCGTGGGACAAGACGATCATTTATGAAACCCATGTGCGCGGCATCAGCATGCGTCACCCGTCCGTCCCCGAGAACGTGCGCGGCACCTTCGCCGGGTTGATGGTCGATGACGTCCTGGAACACATCCGCAAACTCGGGGTTTCCTCTGTCGAACTGCTGCCGATCCACGCGTTCGTCAATGACCAGCATCTGCTGCACAAGGGCATGACCAATTACTGGGGCTATAACAGCCTCGCGTTCTTTGCCCCGGACCCGCGTTACCTGGCCAGCGGCAAGATCGCCGAGTTCAAGGAGATGGTCGCGCACCTGCACGAAGCCAATTTGGAAGTGATCCTCGACGTGGTCTACAACCACACCGCCGAGGGCAACGAGCAAGGCCCGACCCTGTCGATGCGCGGCATCGACAACGCCTCGTACTACCGCTTGATGCCCGACGACAAGCGCTTCTACATCAACGATTCCGGCACCGGCAACACGCTGGACCTGAGTCACCCGTGCGTGCTGCAAATGGTCACCGACTCCCTGCGTTACTGGGCCACGGAAATGCACGTCGACGGCTTCCGCTTCGACCTGGCGACCATTCTCGGCCGCTACCACGACGGTTTCGACGAGCGCCACAGCTTCCTCGTGGCCTGTCGTCAGGACCCGGTGCTGCGCCAGGTGAAAATGATCGCCGAACCATGGGACTGTGGCCCCGGTGGCTATCAGGTCGGTGGCTTTCCGCCGGGCTGGGTCGAATGGAACGACAAGTTCCGCGACACCGTGCGCGCCTTCTGGAAAGGCGACGACGGGCAACTGGCGGACTTCGCCAGCCGCATGACCGCCTCTGGCGAGATGTTCAATCAGCGCGGTCGCCGCCCGTACGCGTCGTTGAATTTCATCACCGCCCATGACGGTTTCACCCTCAACGACCTGGTGTCGTACAACGACAAGCACAACGAAGCCAACGACGAAAACAATCAGGACGGCAGCAACAACAACCTGTCGTGGAACCACGGCGTCGAAGGCCCGACCGACGACCCCGAGATCAACGAGCTGCGGTTGCGGCAGATGCGCAACTTCTTCGCCACGTTGCTGCTGTCCCAGGGCACGCCGATGCTGGTGGCGGGCGATGAGTTCGCACGGACTCAGAACGGCAACAACAACGCTTACTGCCAGGACAGTGAAATCGGCTGGGTCAATTGGGACCTCAGTGAAGACGGCAAAGGCTTGCTCAAATTCGTCAAACGCCTGATCAAACTGCGCCTGGCCTATCCGATCCTGCGTCGTGGCCGGTTCCTAGTCGGCAATTACAACGAAGACATCGGCGTCAAGGACGTGACCTGGCTGGCGCCGGACGGCAGCGAAATGTCCGTCGAGCAATGGCATGACGCCCACGGTCGCTGCCTCGGCATGCTGCTCGATGGCCGAGCACAGGAAACCGGGATTCGCCGCAAGGGCGGCGACGCCACCTTGTTGCTGGTAGTCAACGCGCACCACGACATCGTCAACTTCACGCTGCCGGAAGTGCCGGACGGCGGACACTGGACCTGCATGATCGACACCAACCAGCCGTCGATTCGCGGTCAGGAGCGTTTCGAATTCGGTCACGAATATTCGGTCACCGGCCGTTCGTTGCTGTTGTTTGAATTGCAGCATGAGGAAGACGAGTGAAATGGACCTTCAGGCTTTTTTCAATCGCCAGCCAGCGGACTACGCCGACACCCAAGCGTTAGGCCGGTGCCTGCGGGCGCTGGTGGAACTTGAGCTCGATCAGCTGCCATTGCCGGGCGATGGCCAGACACTGGAGCGGTTTCAGCGTCTGGCCGAAGTCGGCGGGCATGACCTGGGGTTGTGCAAGCTGTACGAAGGCCATACCGATGCGCTGGCAATCATCCAGCAACTCGGTGGTTCGCCAACGCCCGGCAGCACATGGGGCATGTGGGCCGCCGAACCGCCCAGCGCAAAGGTGCGGGTCAGCCCGCAAGGTCAACTGGTCGTGTTGAATGGGCGCAAGGCTTGGTGTTCCGGCGCCGCCGTGTTGAGCCATGCCTTGCTCACGGCGTGGGACGATCAGGACCAACAGCAATTGGTCGCGGTGGCGCTGGATCAACCCGGCGTCACCGTCACCGATGACGGCTGGCAAGCGGTCGGCATGGGCGCCACCGGCAGCGTCGAAGTGTTGTTCGACAGTGTCGAAGCCCAAGCCATCGGCCAGCCCGGCGATTACTTGCAGCGGCCGGGTTTCTGGCAGGGTGGCATCGGCATTGCGGCGTGCTGGTATGGCGCCGCACAAAGCCTTGCCGAGCGCCTGCGCCGCCATTGCGCGCAACGGCCAGAACCGCACGCCCTCGCCCACCTGGGTGCCGTCGACTGCGCACTGCATGCGGCGGCCGAGGTGTTGCGGTGCAGCGCCTTGAGCATCGACGCCGCACCGCTGGACCACGCAGAACTGCACGCTCGACGCGCTCGCGCGGTGGTCGAACACGCCGCTGAACAAGTCATCTTCCACGTCGGCCATGCCCTCGGCGCCGGCCCTTATTGCAAGGATCGTCAATTCGCCCGGCTGATGGCCGACTTGCCGGTGTTCCTGCGCCAAAGCCACGCCGAACGGGATCTGGCCGAACTCGGCAAACAGGTCATCGAAGGCCCATGGACGCTATGAAAACCAACCCCATCGTCGGCCAGGGCACGCCCTTGCACCTCTGGCAAACCTCCAGTCACCTGGCGCAATTGGAGGAAATCGACATTCTCGGCCTGGTGCCCGAAGGCTCTCGCGCGGTGATCATCGCGCCACACCCGGACGACGAAGTGCTGGGCTGTGGCGGGTTTCTGCAAATCCTCGCCGCCGCTGGCCGCCCGCTGCAACTGATCTCGGTCACCGACGGCAGCGCCAGTCATCCCGGCTCCGAGCGCTGGCCGGTGGAGCGTCTGAGCGCCGTGCGCCCTCAGGAATCGGTTGAAGCCTTGCGTCGCCTGGGCCTGCCACTGCACAGCCTGAAGTGGCTGCGCGGTGGTTTCAGCGACAGCCAGGTCGCGGCCAGGGAAGCCGAACTGAGCGAATTTATCGCCGGGCATTTGCGTTCCGACGACGTGGTGTTCACCACGTGGCGCGAAGACGGTCATTGCGACCACGAAGCCGTGGGCCGGGCCAGTGCCGCCGCCGCGCAGCGTGTCGGCGCAGCGCTGCATGAGTTGCCGGTATGGACCTGGCATTGGGCGACGCCTGAAGACCGTGCCGTGCCGTGGCATCGCGCCCGAAAAATCCGCCTCGAGCCACACCTGATTGCACGAAAACGCCATGCCATCCATGCCTTTGCCAGCCAACTGGAGGGCGATCCGCAGGTCGGGTTGCCGCCGGTGCTGGCGCCGTTTGTGCTCGATCGCCTGCTGCAACCGTTCGAAGTGGTGTTCTTATGAGTGAAACGTCATGAGCGTCGAGGATCGCTATTTTGAGGGGCTGTTTGCCGGCAGCGACGACCCATGGTCGTTTCGCGAGCGCTGGTACGAGCAACGCAAACGCGCGATCACCCTCGCCGCACTGCCCCGCCCGCATTACCGTGCGATCTTCGAACCCGGTTGCGCCAACGGTGAACTGAGCTTCGAACTCGCCAGCCGTTGCGACCGCTTGCTCAGTTGCGACACCGCGCTGGCGGCGGTCGCCCTGGCCCGCACCCGACTCGGCCCGTTCGACCATGCCGAAGTGCGCCACAGTCGCCTGCCGGCGGATTGGCCGGAAGAACAATTCGACCTGATCGTCATCAGCGAAATGGCCTATTACCTGGACGCAGACGACCTCAAACACCTGATCGTCAAGGCCGAACAGTCGTTGACCGCCGATGGTCAGTTGCTCGCATGCCACTGGCGCCCGGCCATTGCCGGCTGCCCGCTGAACGCGCGCCAGGTTCACGATTTGCTGCATGAACATTTGCACTTGCCGCGCCTGGTGCTGCATCAGGAGGCGGATTTCCTGTTGGAACTCTGGAGTCGTGAGCCACGCTCGGTGGCAGCGCTGGAGGGTTTGAGATGATCGGTATCGGCGTGACCGGGAACACGCTGGTTAAAAAAAAACGTCTCGGATGAAAGAGCAAGGCGACGAATAGCCTGAGTTGAGCAATACTCTCCCGGCGGCAATCCAGGGTACGGAGCGCGGCATATTGCTATCAAACAGAACAAGGACGTAGCCCCGATGAAACCTCTTTGCGTCATCGAAAGCAGCCTGCCAGCACAAATCTGGAACAGCGCGCCGCAACTGGACAACATCCCCGTCATCAACACCCAGACCCTCGTTCCCGCTGGCGCACGCGCCGTGGTCATCGCGCCGCACCCCGGCGACGAAGTGGTGACCTGCGGCGGCCTGCTGCAGTTGCTGTCCAGCCTCGGTCATCCCCTGCAACTGATTTCGATCACCGATGGCAGCAACAGCCATCCGGGCTCGCAACAGTGGTCCGAGAAACGCCTGAGCGTGTTTCGCGGCCAGGAAAGCGTCGAAGCCCTGCGCCGCCTCGGCTTGCCGATGCACAGCCTGAAATGGATTCGCGGCGGCTTTACCGACAACGCGCTGACCGAGCGGGAAGAATCGCTGACCCAGTTCATCGTCCGTTACCTGCGCCCCGGCGACGTGGTGTTCAGCACCTGGCGCCAGGACGGCAATCTCGATCACGACGCCGTCGGGCGTGCGAGCGCGGCGGCGGCGAGCAGGGTCGGGGCGGTGTGTCATGAAGTCCCCGTCTGGGCCTGGCACTGGCCAACCCGCGATCAGGGGCTGATTCCCTGGCACCGGGCGCGCAAGGTACGGCTCGACACCTGGACCGTCGCGCGCAAGAGCCACGCCACCCACGCCTACGCAAGCCAACTCGACGGCGAACCGGCCCTCGGCATCGCGCCGCTGCTGCCACGGGTACTGCTGGAACGGATGCGCCTGCCTTACGAAATCGTGTTTGTCTAACCCGATCATCGGCACGCCACCGATCACTGTGGGAGCGAGCTTGCTCGCGAAGGCGGCGGCAGAATCGACCTTGATGCCGACTGGCAAACGGCCTTCGCGAACAAGCCCGCTCCCACGGTGGAAAGTGCATCGCTCAAACTGAACTGCCTGCGTGCGCATCAGTCGCATGGTTATGCAGCCAAGATTCAGAGGAATGAGCGTGAGCAGCGATCCCACACCGCGAAAACTTCAATCGGTGCCCCTGAACCCGCCGCCGGCGATTCATAAACTGCGGGTACTGACGGTCAATACGCACAAAGGTTTTACCGCGTTCAATCGGCGTTTCATCCTCCCCGAGCTGCGCGAAGCGGTGCGCAGCACCTCGGCGGACCTTGTGTTTTTGCAGGAAGTTGTCGGTGAACACGACCGGCACTCTTCGCGCTACAACGAATGGCCGCAAACCTCGCAATATGAATTTCTCGCCGACAGCATGTGGAGCGATTTCGCCTACGGCCGCAACGCCGTGTACCCCGACGGCCACCATGGCAACGCGCTGTTGTCGAAATACCCGATTCGCGAATTCCGCAACCTTGATGTCTCCATCACCGGCCCCGAACGTCGGGGTTTGCTGCACTGCGTGCTGGATGTACCGGGGCACGCAGAAGTGCACGCGATCTGCGTGCACTTGAGCCTGCTCGAAAGCCACCGGCAGTTGCAGCTTCAGTTGCTGTGCCAATTGCTCGAATCGTTGCCCGACGATGCCCCGGTGATCATCGCCGGCGACTTCAATGACTGGCAGTTGCAAGGCAACGCCGCCCTCGCCCGACGCGACTACTTGCATGAAGCCTTCGAGCGCCACAACGGCCGGCCGGCCAAGACTTACCCGGCGCGTTTCCCGTTACTGCGCCTGGACCGGATCTACCTGCGCAACGCCAGCAGCCACGACCCGAGAATCCTCGGCAATAAACCGTGGACGCACCTTTCGGATCACCTGCCGCTGGCGGTGGAAGTGCACCTCTGAATGGCGCCGGGAATTTTCCGGATTGTCGCGGATTTTCGCTGTGCCCACTTTGTCGCTGATATTCGTCAGCGTCCCTGTTTCCGCCGCTTGCACCTTGGTCGCCGGCCCCGGCAACGATTCTTTTACCTGTGACGGCGGCACCTCCGGCGCACTGACCGATCTGGCCGGCAACAATAGCCTGACCTTCCCCGCCAACGGCACCGGCCGTATCAACGGCAACGTGACGTTTGGTGCGGACAACGACGCCGTTACATGGATTCCGGCACGCTGGCCGGTGCGCTGGATCAAGGCGCGGGCGCGGACAGTTTTCGCGCGGCCGCCTCGGCGCTCGGCTCAAGGGCCGTTATGAAGTCAGCGGGCGCCCCCTGGAACCGTACGTGCGAGCCAACCTGTGGCACACGTTTTCCGGCACTGACTCAGTCACTTTCGACGGTGCTGACCGCATCGATACCGAGCAGCAATCGTCCTCGGCGGATCTGGGTGTCGGCGCGATCCTCAGCCTGGCAAAAACAGTGAGCGTGTATGGCGGTGTTGATTACTCCAGCAATATCGACAGCAATCAACTGCGCGGGATGGCGGCAAACGTAGGCGTCAGGGTCAGTTGGTAACCCGATAGCGAGCGAAGAAAAGGCTGCGGAATGCGGGTTGACTGATGATTTTTCGCACAAACAAACACTTATAGATGCAGCGAAAATCAGTCACTTGCGATCACTAAAATTCAACGACCGCTTATCGGCCATTTTCTTGACGCAGTGCCGTCGGTCTTCTTAGCTACTGGTTACTACCCCCGGAATTACCACCCGGAGCAACCCTTCAGACACCCGCGAAATCGGGCGCCCGACAGCTTGCCCCAGCCCATTCGGTCGCCCCTCATTCGGGGTAGGAGAGACGCCATAGCGAGAT
>NZ_JBNNWE010000042.1:0-49851 GCF_050280905.1 Pseudomonas sp. NPDC086278 | reverse complement strand
TTCCCGAGCTGTCGTTTGATTTCGTACAAGCTGCCAATTGAGTGCAAACGTCTGTTCGGCCAATTGGCTTTTGTTCGTTGCGTGCGGATCGAAAAACTTGCGGCGGGCGTGGACCATACAGCGGATTTCGGTGCTGGCTTGCTGGACATCTCTCCTCAATCGAACGAGACGAGGGGATGTACCCATGTCTTTGACCGATACGGCAGATCGTAACGCCAAACTCTACGGAAAAAACTACACCCTCAAGGACCTGATGGGTTGTACCTGTTCATTGGTGCCAAGGGCGGAAAAAGCTGGCATTACCGTTTCTATTGGTTAGGCCGGCAGGTTCGTATCTCGTTGGGCAGTTATCTGGAAATTAGTCTCAAGAGTGCGCGTGTGGCTCGAGAACAGGCGCGAACGTTGGTGGCAAAGAAAGTAGATCCCCGTGTTATCAGGAGGGAAGAGCATCTGGCAGCTTGTGCCGCGATAGAGAACTCGTTTGCTGCCGTCTTCCTGGCTTGGCGCACGTTTATAAGGCAGGCACCCTCCATACAGGCCGCCAAAGTACGCTTCCTTGCGAGCTACAACACGGTTGAAAAGAGGGTCAAATTGCTCCGTGGAATCTTGGCAAAATGTATTCGGCAATTTCTTCAATCACTTCCGCCACAGGTCGTTCGCTGTGACGCAACTGTAGGCCAATATGCTGCACACCTGATTCGCGCATCGCTTCAAGTTCGGCTATGAGTGCAACGCGTCCCCCACGGCCCCCAAACCGCAATGGTTTCATCGGCGACTGAGGATCGGCCTCAAGGTCAAGATGCACAAAGCTGATGTAAGGCTTATCACCCCCAACCTCTCGCCAGAGACCTACACGCCGACGATGTTCCTGCGCGGTTCCAGGGTAGGCGAGCCAGCCATCCATATGTTCCCCGATCCATGCTGGTGATTGTTGACCAAGTCCAGCCACCAGTAGGGGAAAAGGATCTTCACGCTGTGGCAATAGGTGGGCACCTTCTGGCAGACGTCCGACGCCCTTGCTCTTTAGTAGTTCGACAGCGCTGCGAAAACTAGCTCCTCGAGTTGTGTAATCACAGCCGAATAACGGGTACTCCATTGGCCGGTCGCCACTGGCCACTCCCAGTAATAGGCGTCCGTTACTGAGTTCATCGATACTATTGGCAGCTTTGAGCGTGAGCCACGGTTGTCTCAGCGGCAAAACTACCGCAGCGGTACCCAGCATTATATTTTGGGTGATGCCAGCCAGATAACCCAGGTAGGAGAAGGTTTCGAAAACTTGTGCAGCATCTCCGAAATTCGGATCGTAGACAGGAACGTCACGTACCCAAAGGGCTCGAAAACCGCTGCTGTCTGCCAATCGGGCCAGATGGGCATGTTGTTTAAGGTCAGGTACGCCAAACGGACGATTTTCCGTCATGCGCAGCCGCTGGCCGGAAGGTGACCAGTCGTTGTCCAGTGGCAACTCAAGTCCGATGGAGAAGTTATTTGGTCCGAGCAATCGTTGAAAATGAGAGTTCATTGGGTCTCCTGCGCATTGCATGATGCAACGTGTCTCTATGAGTGATTACCTGCATTATCTGTGCAGCACACTGAGAGAAAAATGCATCTACAAGCACAATAGTCTTGAGCAAAAAGCACGATGGGTTAGGAACAGTGGCTGACAGAGCCAGCCCACTATTCAAAAGGCCTCAAGTGATCGAGTGTTTCGGGTAGTCGGTGTAGCCAGCCGCTCCGCCGCCATAGCTCAGTGCGCGGTCTGGTTTTAACAAAGGCCAATTATTTTTCAGTCGTTCGACCAGATCGGGATTTGCAATAAACGGCTCGCCGAATGCTGCTAGATCTATCATCCCATCGCGCAAAAATTGCTCGGCGCGCTCTTTGGTCATGCCACCTGCAAGAATCAGTATTCCGCGGTAGTGGCTGCGGAATTTTTTCAGAAAATCACCGGGGATCGGGGAGCTGCCTCGTGACAACTGATCCATAAAATGGACGTAAGCTAGTCCCCGTTGGGAAAGCTGGTCGGCAACATATAGGTAGGTTTCCTCAATGCCCTCGTAAGGCCCCATGTCGAACAAGCCTCCGAAAGGCGATAGACGAATGGATGTGCGCTGCGCGCCAATTCGATCAACGACGCTATCGACGACCTCAAGTAAGAAACGTGAGCGGTTCTCGAGAGTATCGCTGCGATACTCATCCGTGCGGTCATTGACCAGTGGATTAAGAAACTGCTCAATCAGGTAACCGTTGGCACCATGCAGCTCGACACCATCGAAACCGGCTGTAATGGCATTAGCAGCTGCCTGAGCAAAATCAGCGATCACCTCCTTCACTTCGTTTGTGCTGAGAGCACGAGGCTTTGATACGTCGACAGGCCCGGGTTCACCTTGTTCTGTCATCCCCCACGCTTGAGAGTTACGAGCAATTTGTGAGGTCGAGCTAACCGGCGCGATACCTTCAGGTTGAATGCTGACGTGGGAGACGCGGCCTACGTGCCATAGTTGCGAGAAAATGACGCCGTCGGCATCGTGCACCGCCTGGGTCACCTTTCGCCAGCCATTGATCTGTTCGGGTGTATAGATACCAGGGATTTCCAGAAACCCTTCCGCCGAACGAGAAATCGGAGTTCCCTCTGTGATGATCAATCCAGCACTGGCACGTTGCCCGTAATAAAGTGCAGTGAGATCGTTCGCCACGCCTTGGGGCGCTCGAGCGCGCGTCATCGGCGCCATTGCGATGCGATTGCGCAGCGTCAGCCCGCCAACGTGGCATTGTTCAAATAATGAGTTCATGACCTGGCCCTTTGCTAATGGTGCTCAGAAGGTAGGCGCTTTAATGCCGAGTGATAACCTGCCAAAACTGAAAAGGACCTGTGAGGCAGTTTCAAAAGTTTCGCCATTAGCCTGCCGGATAACCCGGCTTTTTCCAAACATTGGAATCACAGGCGTCTAAGAGAATAGAGGTCCGCCACTTGTCGGCGTCATGTCGAGCGATGTTGCGGATGACATCCGCGACCGTCCTCGGAGAAACCACTCAAGCTAACCTCACGGAAATCAGGGCGCGCAATTAACTCCGCCAATACTTGCCTCGCTTCCAGGTGAGTAAGACCAAAACTGAGAAATGACATTTGTTCTACAGGAACGAATAAAGAGCGATCGATGTCTTGCTTTTTCGTCTTCGTAATATTTGAATCATTCAACGATGAGCTTTGATGTTTAAAAACTCGAATTAACGGGTATAAGTATTTGTCAATCGATGAAATTTATTCACAGGTGAAGTGAATTCAAGCGATGGCATTTATGGATGTTCTTGATCACACGTGTGATATTTTTTCACGAGTCAGTCAGCGGAGGTTAGTGTGGATAACAGAGCAGGAGAAATGTTGGTATTTGTGAGGGTGGTCGATGCCGGCAGTTTTTCCCAAGCGGCGCGTCAGATGCTGATGACGCCTTCAACCGTCAGCAAGCTGATTGTTCGTCTGGAGTTACGCCTTGGCGTGCGCCTGTTGGAACGATCGACACGCAAGCTTTCGTTGACCGATGAAGGACGGATTTACTACGAGCGCAGTATTGCATTGCTCGCGGATCTTGATGATATCGAAAGGGTTTTGGCACAGGGCGCACAGAAAGCTCACGGCACAGTGAGAATCAATACTTCAGTAGCATTCGGCACCCTGGCAATAGAACCGCATCTGCCGGCGTTCTGGGAAGCTCACCCAAACATTCAGATCAACCTGGCCTTGTCAGATGACATTGTTGACATGTACCTGGACCGCACCGACATTGCCTTTCGAGTGGGTGTATTGAGTGATTCGACACTGCGAGCGAAAAAAATAGGGAGCGCTCGGCGCAAGATCGTTGCATCCCCATCTTACTTGCAACGTTGTGGTGTCCCCGAAACGCTTGAGGATCTGTCTAGGCACAACTGCTTGAGCTTTAACTTCCTTCGGTCGTGCCCAGTCTGGCCGATGCATCAGAGCGGACGCATCATCGATCGCATCGTTCAGGGAAATTTACAGGCGAACAATGGTGAGACTGTACGCCGCATGGCCATTGCCGGTGTCGGGATTGCACGCTTGGCCGATTTCCATATCGATGAGGATCTTGCCACCGGACGGCTGGTCGAGGTGCTTGCAAGCACCGGTCATGACAGCGAGGAGGTCCATGCGTTATATCAGGGCGGTCATCACGTTCCCCAACGTATACGCACTTTTCTAGACTTCATGGTCCCGCGGTTGCAAAAATTCATGAGCCGGGATTGACCTCTCAAGGTCGCTGGTATTTCGACGAACCCTGCCAATATTCGAGCGATATGGAGTCCATCTCGACTCATATTGCATAGTGAAAAAACTTCACAAGTCATTAGCAAGTTGCTCACCTAATAAGCGCATCTAATTGTGCGCTACGGATTCAGCGTCTTCTTAAATTCGTTCTTTCTTGTTTTTTAGTCAATATTCTTTTCGTGTATCCGTAGTTTATCTTCGAGTCGCGGTACTGGAGAATCCAATTCTTCTTTACCACTACCGAGATCACTGCAATGAAATATTTTAAGAAGTCCGCTGCGCTGTTCGCCATCTTCGCTGCTATTTCTACCTCTTTCGTAGTTCATGCTGAAGAGTCCGGGGCCTTTGTCGATCGTAATAAAGCACTGAATGAACGATCAGGCTTAGACTAAGTCGTGGAGTTCGTGTTGACGTCGATATTTGAAAAATAAGAACTGATGTTCAAGTTCTGAATTTTTTTGTGGCTATGGAGTGGCCGTTATTCAGTAGTCAACCGGGGAGCATACTAAGTGAGTTTGAATTCAGCAGGAAAATCGGCATCACCGCCTTCATATAAAGCCTATGCCATCAAAGGAACAGCTTTATCCGCTGTAAGTCTCACTCTGCTGGCGGCGTTGACCGGGTGTGGACCTGATGCGGCAGGCAACGTGTCAGCACCGCCGGTCGTCACCGTCAGTCAGCCAGTCAAATCGACGATCACGGATTGGGACAGTTTCATCGGTCGCTTCGAAGCGACTGACTCGGTTGAAGTTCGTTCGCGAGTCAGTGGATATCTCGAAAAAGTCCCGTTTCAGGACGGTGCCATCGTTAAAAAGGGGGACTTGCTGTTCGTGATTGATTCACGCTCGTTCCAGGCTGCTGTAGTCCAGGCGCAAGGCAAGGTGGCTCAGGTTCGTTCGCAACTGTCGTTGGCCGAGCAGGAGTTTGCACGGGCCAACGTACTGATCGAATCGAAAACCATCGCTCGAAGTCTCTATGACCAGCGCTTGCAAGCACGTCAGGCTGCGCAGGCCGAGGTCTTGAGCGCAGAGGGTGCCTTGAGCGCCGCGAAACTTGATCTGGAATTCACCCGAATCACCGCGCCCATGAGCGGGCGAATCAGCCGCAAACTGATCAGTGAAGGTAACCTGGTCAACGGCGGTAACAGCAGCGCCACGTTGCTGACCACCATCGTCTCAATCGATCCGATCGATATCTATTTCGACATCGATGAGCAGAGTTATCTTAAATACCGTCGACAGATCCATAGCGCTGCGGATCAAAGTCAGGTCCGTATCGCCTTGCCAGGTGAAGTCGAACCGAGCATGACCGGCCGCATGGATTTCATCGACAACAGACTTGACCCCTCGACCGGGACCTTGCGCCAGCGCGCCCGGGTCAGCAATCGGGATCTGCAACTGAGTCCCGGGCAATTTGGCCGGGTACAGTTCTCCAGCCAGGCACCTTATGCTGCATTGCTCTTGCCAGACACGGCCATTAGCGTCGATGCGACCCGCAAAGTCGTTTATGTGCTCAATCCGCAGAATAAGGTCGAAATTCGTCCGGTGACGCTGGGCAAACTGCATGATGGCTTGCGCGAAATCGCTAGCGGATTGCAGGCGCAGGACCGCGTGATTGTCGATGGTCTTCAGCGCGTACGCACCGGTGATACGGCGATAGCCGAAAATCGCTCACTGGCTCAAGCCGCGAAAGCTGACGACCAAGGGGCACCGCTATGAACCTGGGACGTACGTCCATCGAACAACCGGTACTCGCGATTGTATTGTCCATCGTTCTGATGATCGTCGGAGGCCTGGCCTATCTGGTCCTGCCGACTTCCGAGTATCCGGACATCGCACCACCAACTGTGGTGGTCACCGCGACCTATCCTGGTGCGTCGGCGCAGACCGTTGCGGAAACACTGGCGATTCCTATCGAGCAGGAGGTCAACGGTGTTGAAGATATGCTCTACATGTACAGTCAGGCGACCTCCGATGGCAGTCTGAACCTGACGGTGACCTTCAAGCCCGGCACCGATGTTGACAAGGCGCAGGTACTTGTACAAAACCGCGTTGCGCTGGCCACGCCGCGATTGCCGGAACCGGTACAGCGCAGTGGCGTGACTGTACGCAAGTCGTCGCCAACGCAGCTGTCGACGATCTTCATTTCGTCACCCAAGGGTACCTACGACCAGCTCTATGTCTCGAACTTTGCGATTCGTAACGTTGCGGATGTGCTCAAACGTATCGATGGGGTAGGCGACGTCAACCCACTGGGGGCCCGCGAATACTCGATGCGTATCTGGCTTGATCCGGAGCGCGTTGCAGCCTTCAATCTGACACCAGCGGATATTATTGCCGCGGTGCGTTCGCAGAATACTCAGGTGGCAGGCGGGGTCATTGCCCAACCTCCGGTGGCCTCTCAAGCGTTTCAGCCGAACCTGATTTTCGAAGGTCGTCTGAAAGAGCCTGCCGACTTCGACAATATCGTTCTCAAATCAGGTACTGCAGGGCGTCTTGTGCGCCTGAAGGATGTTGCGCGCACGGAAATCGCCGGGCTGGCTTACGTCAATAACACCTATTACCTGCGTAACCCCGCCATCGGCCTCCAAGTGTTGCAACGGCCGGGCGCCAACGCATTGGCCACGATGAAAGTGGTCGAAGAGACCATGGAGAAAATCGGCAAGGATTTCCCTGAAGGCATTGAATACAGCATCGGTTACAACCCGACAGCGTTTATCGCCGACAGTATCGGTGAGCTGGGCAAGACCATCTTCGAGGCGGTTGTCCTCGTGGTGCTGGTGATCATGATTTTTCTTCAAGGCTGGCGCCCGTCTATCATTCCTATCCTGGCCATACCTGTATCGCTGGTCGGTACGTTTGCGGTCATGGCGATGCTGGGTTACTCGATCAACAATTTGACGCTGTTCGGGCTGGTGTTGGCAGTGGGGATCGTCGTCGATAATGCGATTGTGGTGGTGGAGAACGTCGAAAGACACCTCGCCGATGGCAAAACCCCGTTAGAAGCAACCATCGTGACCATGCAGGAAATTGGCGGTGCGCTGATCGCTATCACCCTTGTGTTGTGTGCGGTGTTCATACCGACCGCATTCATTCCTGGTATCTCCGGTGAGTTCTTCCGCCAGTTCGGCATCACTATCGCGGTAGCTACTGCGATCTCGCTGTTCAACTCGGTGACCTTGTCTCCGGCGCTGGCGGCGATGATCTTGCGTCGGCATGAACCGGAAGATCATCACAAGGCAAAAAAAGGCCCTCTCGGTGTACTCAAGCGTGCAGCCGATGGTTTCAATCGAGGTTTCCTTAAACTTTCAACCAGCTATGCCGGCAGCGTGCGCGGCCTGGTGGCAAAAACGCCGTTGATGCTGGCGATCTACGCGGTACTGATTGGCGCGACCGCTTATCTGCTGGTGTCGACGCCCAAAGGCTTTATTCCGATTCAGGATCGTGGCTACCTGGTAGTGATCGTGCAGCTGCCCGACGGCGCATCGCTGGAGCGCACCAACCAGATTTCTCAGCAGATCGAAGCAATCGCCCTGGATGTGCCGGGCGTGGACCGAGTACCGACATTCTCTGGCTTCTCGATGGTCACTGGTACCAGCTCATCTAACTCGGCCGGCCTTGCGCCAGTGTTCCAGCCTTGGTCCGTGCGTAAGGTGCATGGCTTGACGTCGGACAAAATCGCCGAGGACTTGCGTGAGCGGCTGAAGGCGGTCAGTGGTGCAACCGTTATCGTTGCCACGCCGCCACCGGTTCAAGGGTTGGGTAGCACGGGCGGCTTCTCCTTGCGCTTGCAAGACATTGGCGGGTTGGGTACTGCTGCATTGGCGAAGGCGACAGATGATTTGATTGCTGCCGCCAACGCGACTCAAGGCATGACTGGTGTTTACTCGCCATTCTCAGCAAGGACGCCGCAAGTGTTCGTGGAGCTGGATCGTGAACGGGCGGAAATGCTGGGTGTGCCGAGCAGTCAGATCAACCAGGCCATCGAGACCTACTTTGGCTCGTCCTATATCAACGACTTCAACCTCGTAGGGCGCACTTATCGAGTGACGGCACAGGCCGACTTGCCGTACAGGGTCTCGCCCGAAGATCTGGCGCGAGTCAAGGTACGCAACGATGCCGGGCAGATGGTGCCGATTGCCAGTGTGACGCGCTTGCATGAGGCGCTGGGTGTGGAGCGATTCCCACGCTACAACCTGTTTCCCACGGCGGAAATCAATGGCGATACGCTGCCGGGACTGGGTTCGGAGTTCGGAATCAAAACGATGGCACGTCTGGCGGACGAGACGCTGCCACCGGGTATCACCTACCAGTGGACTGACCTGAGCTATCAGCAGACAACCGCCGGAAACATGGGGCTGTTGGTGTTCCCGTTGTGTGTGATCTTTGTCTATCTGGTACTGGCGGCGCAGTACGGCAGTTGGAGTCTTCCATTGGCGATCTTGCTGATCGTGCCCATGTGTCTGTTAGCGGCTGCCGGCGGCGTTCGCCTGATGGGGCTGGACATCAACATCCTGACGCAGATTGGCTTCATCGTATTGGTGGGGTTGGCGGCCAAGAATGCGATTTTGATTGTCGAGGTTGCACGCCAGCAAGAGAAAGAAGGACAGGGCATCGTCGATGCGGTGGTCGAAGCCTGCCGTCTTCGCTTGCGGCCGATTCTGATGACCTCGCTGGCGTTCATTCTGGGTGTATTGCCGCTGGTAATGTCCGAGGGCGCAGGTTCGGAGATGCGTCAGGCAGTAGGCTCGGCGGTGTTCTTCGGCATGATCGGGGTCACGCTGTTTGGGCTGTTGTTCACACCAGTGTTCTATGTGCTGATTCGGCGTCTGGCCGGTGGCGAGCGCGAGGCACTGCCTAAATCCTTACCTTCTGAACAGGGCGTGGTCCATGATTAACTTTCTCAGCGTCCCTGCTCTGGTACTGGGTGCGGCACTTTTGAGCGCTTGTGCCTTGCCCGTCATGCCGCCCAAGAGCGACTTGCCTGTCGACCATTTCGCTAATGCGCAAACGACGGTGCTTGCCAGCGTCACCGATAATTGGTGGAAGCTGTATCAAGATCCCTTGCTCGACCGCCTGGTGGAACGTGCACTGGGGCAGAACCTCGACTTGCAGATCGCCTTGGCGCGAATCGATGCCGGGCGCGCACTGCGAAATATCGCTGACGCTCCCGGCAGCCCGCAGGTCGATCTCGGCGCTAGCGTGGCCCGTCAGCGAATCCCGGCGGGGCAGGCGGGCTTTAACGATTCTCTAATCACCGAGCCCACCTCGCTAGGGCTGAGTGCAGCCTGGGAGATCGATCTGTTCGGGAGAATCCGTGAAGGCGTACGAGCTGCCGATGCCGATCTCAACGCAACCGAGGAAGTAGCTCGAGGCGTGCGGGTGGCGTTGATCACGGAAGTGGTTCAAGCCTATGCCGAAGCGCGCGGATTTGAGGAGCGTCTGGCGATCGTCAAGCTAAGCGCTGCTAGCCAGGCCGAGACTCTGCAGTTGACGGAGCAGTTATACGCGGCCGGGGCCAGTCCTGAGGCCGACGTGCTGCGTGCCCGATCACAATCGGATTCCACCGCAGCCCAAGTGCCGTCGCTTCAACTGAACTGGCAACGTTCGCTGCATCGATTGTCGGTGTTGCTGGCCCAACCGACCGAGTCGTTGTATCGGCAGTTCAAGGACAGCCCGGCGCAGGCCTCGACCGTGTCGTTGCTGGATGCCGGAACGCCTGCGGATCTGTTACGCCGTCGGCCCGATATTCGGGCCGCCGAAGCACGCTTAATTGCCGCCTATGCGCGCGTCGGTGTGGCTAGGGCTGATCTGATGCCGCGCTTGAGTCTTTCGGCAGCACTGGGTTCGCTGATTGATGGTGCGAGTGCTGCCAGTCTGGCCAGCTCCACGTTCTGGCTGGCAGGAGTGAATGCCAGCGTGCCGCTAATTGACGGTGGTCGTCGACGCAACGTGGTTGACCTGCGTGACGCAGAGGCAAGGGAGGCATTACTGAGTTATCGCCGCAGTGTTTTGACGGCGGTGTCCGAAGTGGAGTCGGCGTTGGCAGCCGCGCAGCGCAATGCCGAACGGCAGACCTTTCTGACGAGCGCAGCGAGTCAGGCCAGTTCTGCCGCCGAGCAGATTCAGCGTGCCTGGCGCGCCGGGGAGACGCCGTTTCTTGATGTGCTACAAGCGCAACGGGTGCAGCTAGCGGCGCAGAACGCGCTGTCCCAGGTCAAGACTGCCCAGTGGCAAAATCAGGCGACGCTGGTGAACGCGCTGGGCGGTTAGAGGGGCCGCGACAGATATGCCCGCGTCAAAGGCCAGATAGGGCCTTGAGCGCGGGTTTTTCATGAGCAGCAGTATCGCGGTTCAGACTTTATTCATTGGCACGCCGTGATTGTTCTTCCACATCAGCACGACGACACTGGCGATGATGGCAACAACGATCAGATAGATATTGAACATCCAGCCCATGTTTTCCGAGTACAACCAAGTCGTCAGATAGGAAGCTGTACCGCCGAACACCGCCACGCCCAGAGAAATGCACACCCCAAACATTCGGGTGCGATAGCGGGTTGGAATCTGCTCGGAGATCGACGCCGGTTTGCAGCCGGTAATAAAGGCTACCAACAACAAGCCTGCTGTTTGCGCCACCATCAACGTCCACGGCTCACTGGAAATCAGACCCCACAGCGGGAATAGCGTGGCGGCAATCCCCAGCAAGGAAATCAGTGCGGAAATCTTGCGTCCCCACAGATCCGATATCCAGCCGGACACCGGCAGGAAGACCAGGTAAATGACCTGTGCAATGCAGCTCATGGTAAATGCGCTGCGCGGGTCCATGCCTTTGACGCTGATGGCGTAGATCGAGGCCGAGGTGACCCAGGTGTAGTAGGTCAATGTGGCACCGGCTTCATAAAGAAACAGACGCACGCCGTGCTGGATGATCTTGCCTCGACTCCAGGCCGGTGCTGTTGTTTCACCACCAGCACTCGGTAAGTGTTCACTTTCCATCATGTTGCGACGCAGCCACAAGGCAAAGACGGCCAACAGACCACCGGTGGCGAAGGGGATACGCCAGCCCCATTCCTGCATTTCACTCACGGACAACAAGGACGTCAGCAACGCCATGTAGAACGTCGCCAGCAACGAGCCGCAGCCCACCGCGATAAACACTGTGCTTGACCACAGTCCCCGGCGTTTCGGCGGGGCAATTTCAGCGATGTAGGCGTAGGAGGTGGTGGTTTCACCGCCATGGGCAAAGCCCTGCACCAGCCTGGCCAGTAACAGGAGCGCTGATGCCCAGCTGCCGATCGCGTCATACGAGGGAATGAAGGCAATCAGCACACTGGCGCCGGCCATCAGCAGCATGGTGCTGAGCAACACCACGCGCCTGCCCAGCCTGTCGGCGAGGATGCCGAAGAAAATGCCGCCAATCGGTCTTAATAAAAAACCGGCGGCGAATACAGCTAGGGTGTTCAGCAGGGCAGAGGTGGCGTTGCTTTTATCGAAGAGCGCTGCGGCGATATACACCGATGCGACGGTATAGATCGTCCAGTCGAACCACTCCAGAAGGTTGCCGACGCCGGTGGCCATCAATGACTTTCTGCGCAGGGCGCTACGTGTTTTGGCCTGCCCGATCGAGTAGTCGGGCATGGTCTCGGTGATGTTATTCATTGTTAGCTCCGAGATGTTTATGAAGCACGGGATGTGGTGGGTGACGACGGAGGGCGTAACGCTCGCTGAAAAAACAAGGTTCCTTGAATACTCAACGTGTAGGAGCTGGCTTGCTGACGATCGAGGCGCCACGATGTGTCCGTTACACCGCGGTGAAATCATCGCCAGCAATCCGGCTCCTGGAGGTGGTCGTCGCTTAAATTGCGAATCAGGCGCGCAGATGCGCCAGCGCCACTTCCTCGATCCCGACGGCGTCCAATTTGTAGTGCTCATACAAGTGGGTCGGCGGGGCGATCAGACTGTATTCGTCGTAGATGCCGTGGCGCTTGAGCTTCACACCGACGCCTTCGTCCGCCAGCACCTCAGCGACCGCCGCCCCCAGGCCACCCAGCACGTTGTGCTCTTCGACGGTCATCATGCGTTTGCTGCGTGCCGCGGCGCGCAGGATGGCATCACGGTCGATCGGTTTGATCGAGGCCATGTCGATCACACCCACGGAACGTCCTTCCGCGTTCATTTTGCGAGCCGCTGTCAGCGCCGCGTGCACGGTGATACCGCAGGCGATGATGGTCAGTTCTTCACCATCGATGTGCTCATGGGCCTTGCCGAATTCGAAGACGACGTCGTCGTTGTAAACGATTGGATCGCGGCCACGACCGATACGGAAATACACCGGCTTGTCGTAGGTGGCCGAAGCCCGGATCGCCGCGACCAGTTGCGGACCGTCGGCAGGAGAAACGACCGCCAGGTCGGCAATGGAACGCATGGTGGCGATGTCTTCAGTGGCGTGGTGCGACGTGCCGTAAAAACCCAGCGAAATACCGGTGTGGTGACCGATCAAGCGCACCGGTTGCGCCGAGTAGGCCACGTCCATGCGGATCTGTTCGCAGCACAGCAAGCCGAGGAACGAAGCAAAAGTCGCCACGAACGGCATCACGCCACAGGTGGCTAGGCCAGCGGCGGCGGTCACCATGTTTTGCTCGGAGATACCGAACTGCAGGTAGCGCTCTGGGTACTCACCGGCAAATTTGTTCAGGCCGTTGGAGTACTGCAAGTCAGCCGAGCCGGCCATCACCGGGTAGCCGGCCTTGGTCAATTCAATCAGCGCATCGGACAAATAGGACAGGCCCGGGTTGAGAGCGTTGAGGCCACGGTACTGCCAGGAATTAGGGGAAAGAGGGGCATTCATGTTCAGATCTCCATGGCTTCAATTTCAGCGATAGCGCGTTTGGCGTCTTCCGGGTCGAGGTAACCGAGATGCCAGCCTGGTTCGGTTTCCATGTAGGAAACGCCTTTGCCCTTGACGGTTTTGGCGATGATGCACGCCGGTTTGTCGCGGGTTTCGTCGGCTTTCACCCGACGTAGGGTTTCAGTCACTTCGGCGATGTTGTGACCGTCGATGACATGCACTTCCCAGCCAAAGGCGCGCCATTTTTCGTCCAGCGGTTCAATGCCGATCACGTCGTCCACCGAGCCGTCGAGCTGGAAGCCGTTGCGGTCGACAATCGCGATCAAGTGTTTGGCCTTGTGGTGGGCCGCACTCATCGCGGCTTCCCAGACCTGGCCTTCCTGCATTTCACCGTCGCCGAGCATGACGAACACGTCGTAGACTTCGCCGGTGAAGCGCTGGGCCAGGCACATGCCCAAGCCGCCGGAGAGGGCGTGGCCAATGGAGCCGGAAGAGAAATCGATGCCGGGCACTTTGCGCATGTCAGGGTGATCGCCCAGAGGGCTACCCAGGCGGGTGTATTCATCGAGCCACTCCTTGGGGAACACGCCAAGGTCCGCAAGAATCGGGAACTGACCCACGGCAGCGTGGCCCTTGCCCATCAGGAAGCGGTCGCGCCCCGGCCACTTCGGTTCGTCGGGGCGAATCGTCATCACGTCGTAGTACAGCGCGGAGAACAATTCGGCGGCGGAAAACACCGAGGTGTAGTGACCGGTCTTGGCGATTTCGATCAGGCGGATGGTTTCAAGACGGACGAATTTCGCCCGGTCTTTCAACTTGATAATCGTCTCGGCGGAAGGCACAAAGTTGCTGGCTTTCCACTGTTCGAGTGTTTTTCGGGGTGCAGACATCTCTACCTCCAATCACAGGCATGAATTTGTTGAAGTTGAATCTCAGTGACGGGGTTTGAACTTCAACGGGGTGGTTGTGTGTTCAACAGGGTTTTGAGTCAGTACTCAGTGGGTGAGCCCTTCGAGCGCGCGCATCGCCCCGATCAGTTCGTCGCACGTCGGTGCGCCGCCTGAAGCCGTGGCAAAGTTGCGAGCGTGTGGGGCTTTCAAGGTGGGCTCGGCCACTTGCATCAGTACCGAATCGTCAACGTTGAGGACGCCCAGTTCGGTCAGGTTGCGAGGCAAGCCGATACGCTGATAGAAGCTCAACATATCGCCCATCAGTTCGGCGTCGCGGTCCTCCAGAACCAGTTGCACCAGCAAGCCATACGCCACTTGCCAGCCGTGAACCTGCTGTTGTGCGCCGGGGATTTTCGACAGGCCGCGAGTCATCGCGTGGGCAATCGACAGACCGCCGCTCTCGAACCCCAAACCGCTCATCAACAGCACGGCTTCGATCAAGTGATCGAAGGCGACCGTTACCTTGCCGGTGCCGGCCTGGGCCAGCGCCGGTTCGGCGTATTGACGAATGATGCGGTAGCATTCACGCGCCAGCACCAGCCCCGAGAGTGCCGGGCGTGCGCCAAACATGTTCACGCCACCGGACTTGTAGCACTGCTCGGCTTCGAACTTTTTGGTCAGCGCATCGGCAATTCCGGCGAGCAGGAATTGGCGCGGGGCCTGGGCAATCAGCGAGGTGTCCACCAGCACATAGCGAGGGCTGACGAGCAGATGCCCGACTTCGCTGAGTTGATGGTGAGCATCGTAGATCACGTAGTTTTTCGACGTGGGCGCATCGTTGGAGGCCACGGTTGGCATGGTGATCAGCGCACAACCCGAGGTGTGGGCGAGGGCTTTGCCGGCGTCAATGCATTTGCCGCCACCGACGGCCAGGATCATGTCGAACGCGACCTCGGCGACGGCCGCTCTCAGGCCGGCAATCCCGTCTGCAGTGATCTCGCCATCAAAGGTGATGTAGTGCAATTCGACGTCAGATTGCGCGCAAGTGTCATCGAGTCGTTGGCGGATCAGACCCAGCACATAGCTGTCGATGACCACCACGGCCTTGCGCCCGCAGTGCGCCAGATAAGTGCCCGCCTGAGCGAGCACTTCAGTGCCCTGGACGTACCGTCCGGGCGAGCCGAAAACCAAATTCATTCAGCACCTCTCACTTCACTGCTTATTGTTATTCGGGGCTCGACGGCTGATTGTCGAGTATTCGTTATAATGCATCATATATCATGTTTTTACACGGTCAAGCGCCCAAGCGACGAGATGACCTCAGGCGATTGAATAACCGCCATCAATCGGCAAGGTGGTACCCGTCACGTAACGTGCGTTGTCCGAAACCAGGAAGGCGATCACGTTGGCGACATCTTCCGGCGCGCCCCAGCTTTTCATTGGAATACGCGCCATGATGCTTTCCGAGCGCGCCGGATCCTCGAACGCGCGTCGCGACAGGTTGGTCAGAATCCAGCCCGGCGCCACCGCATTTGCGCGCACGCCATCGGTTGCCCACGCGACAGCCATGCAGCGTGTGAGTTCGGAGATGGCGGCTTTGCTCGACGCATACGCCGGGGTCTTCGCGGAACCGAAAATCCCCCACATCGAGGCGAAATTCACCACCGCACCGCGAGCGGCTTTCAGGCCGGGAAGGGCTGAGTTGGTAATGCGCAACACGGCCGTGAGATTGACGTCCATGACCCGGCTGAAGCCGTCCAGTTCCCACTCGCGGTTGTGGTCAATGATCCCGGCGGCGTTGACGATGGCGTCGACGCGCTCGAACGGCTCGAAGAAGCTCTTCACCGCTGCGTCATTGGTTACGTCGAGTTCCTGGTAATGAATGCCCTCAATGCGTTGCTCGGGTTCGCCGAGCCCTACGGTGAACACCTCATAACCGTCAGCGAGCAGACGTTGTGCGGTGGCCAGGCCGATACCGGAGCCGCCGCCAGTAACGATCGCAGTCTTTTTCATGGTCTTTCCTTGCATTGGGGAGGGCGTGCTAAACACCGGTTTTGGAAAACAGAAACTCGACCAGCAGATCGATCTGGCCGGTGATCATGTGCGCACCTTTATGGATGACGCAGCCACGCTCGGCGGCGGCGCTCAACAGCGGCGTGATGTCCGGGTTCATGACCACTTCACCGACCACCGTTCCGGGTGCGAGCGTGTCGACGGGCAGCGGCAACGGGTCATGAGCTTTGAGGCCTAACGCCGTGCCATTGATCACCACATCGAAACCCGTCGCGTCGGCGGGGCCGGCATTGATCTGCCGGTCAGGGAAAATCTGCCGCAGTTCACGAACCAGCTCTTCGGCCTTGGCCGGGGTGCGGTTGCTGATCACCAATTCTTCAATCGCTTCGGCGAGCAACGCATGGGCGATGCCGGTTGCCGCTCCGCCCGCACCCAGCAGCAGCACGCGTTTGTTGCTTAGGTCATGGCCCTGTTTTTTCAGGCCGCCGACAAAGCCGTCGCCATCAAACATGCGCCCGCTGAAGCGCCCGTCGGGCAGGCGTTTGGCAACGTTGCACACGTTGAGCAGGCGGGCCGTGCCTTGCAGTTCATCGCACAATTTCGCCACCTCCAGCTTGTGCGGAACAGTGACAATCACCCCCGCCAGATTTTCAATCCCGCGCAATCCTTCCCATGCGGTGGCAAGGTTGTCGGGGGAGACTTCCCAGGGCACCAGCACGCCGTCATAGCCGAGCCGTTCCAGCAACGGGTTGAAAAATTCCGGGGTACGCAAATGTTTGGCCGGGTAGGTAAGGTGCACGACGACTCGGGTTTTACCGCTAATGGGCATGTGGAGACCCCTCCTTCAAAAATGTGATGTAGACGCGGGCAACGCGGCGCGCCCGAGGATCATGTCCGCGGCTTTTTCGCCGATCATGATTGACGGTGCATTGGTGTTGCCGGAGATCAGGTTGGGCATGATCGAAGCATCCACCACCCGCAGATTACGCACGCCGCGAACGCGCAGTTGCGGGTCGACCACGGCCATTTCGTCATCACCCATCTTGCAGGTGCCGACCGGGTGGTAAACGGTCTTGGCACGCTGGCTGATGTAGCTCAGCAATGCTTCATCGCTACGCACACTCAGTCCAGGGAAAACCTCTTCGCCGGTGTACGCGCGCATGGCCGGTTGCGCGAGGATTTCGCGCGACAGGTTCAAGCCCTTGATCGCGACACGCCGGTCCTCCGGATGGGCAAAGTACCGAGGATCGATGCTTGGCGGGGTGTCGGCCTTGTTGTCGCCCAGGCGAATTTCGCCGCGGCTCATCGGGCGCAGCACGCAGGTGTTGATGGTCGCACCGGGTTTTTTGATGACGTCCTGATCGAGGTCGAAAAACACGATGGGCACGAAATGCATCTGCGCGTTGGGCCGTTCCCGGGCGTTGTCGGTGTTGACGAATGCGCAGGCCTCGGTGACGTTGGAACTGACCGGGCCACTGCCGAACATCAAATACTGCAAACCGTTCTTGACCGTGTTGAAGGCGTTGTCCTGACCGTAGTAACCGTACTTTCCATGGCAGTAGGCGATGCTGCCGACTTCCGCGTGATCTTGCAGATTCTGGCCGACGCCGGGCAGCTCATGCAGCACCGGAATGCCATGGCGCTGAAGCTCTTCGACGCGACCGATTCCGGACAGCATCAATAGTTTGGGTGACTGAATGGCGCCGGCACTGAGGATCACTTCTTTGCTGCCACGCGTCTGCACCCGTTGGCCTTTATGGATGTACTCGACCCCTACGGTCTGTTCGCCTTCGATGAGGATTCGTTGCACCGTGGCGTCGGTGACGACGGTCAGGCGGTCGGATTTTTCCGCCACGCGCAGGTACGCCACGGCTGCGCTGCAGCGGCGATTATTGCGCGCGGTGATCTGGTTGAAGCCGACGCCGTTCTGGCGTTCGCCATTGAAATCGGGTGTGAAGGGGATGCCTGCTTGCTGCGCAGCGCGCACAAAACCACGGGACAGTTCGCACACTTGCTTGAGGTCAGAAACACCGAGCGGGCCGCCGGTAGCGTGGTAGCCATTGTCGAAGCGCTCGTTGTCCTCGGCACGTTTGAAGTACGGCAGCACTTCGCGAAACGACCAGCCGTTGCAGCCGGCGCTGGCCCAGTCGTCGTAGTCCTCGTGCTGGCCGCGGATATAGATCAGCGCATTCACTGAGCTGCCACCGCCCAACACCCGGCCCTGCGGAAGAATGCGTTTGCGTCCATCCATAGTCGTTTGCGGCTGGGTTTCGTGGCGTGACAGCAGTGGACTGGAGAGCAGCCGGGTAAATCCGGCGGGGATGTGGATCAGCGGGTGTGTATCGCGTGGGCCCGCCTCGATAAGCAAAACCGAGGCGCCTGCTTCGATCAGGCGGCCCGTCAACGCGCAGCCTGCCGAGCCGCCTCCAATGACAATGTAATCGTGCATGCCTTTCTCCAAACTGCGTCGTTTTTATTTTCATGCATCATATATCTTTGTAGACCCCAAGCGTCAATCCCGGGTTTAAAACGCTGTGCATTCCGGCAAAAAAGCTATTGGTGGTTAAAAATAAAATATGATATATCATCGATCAGCCGAGAGCCGAGCCTCTCGCAAAACGTCCTCAAAGCAATAAAAAAGCCTCCTCGACGAGGCCAGGATGACGATGACATGACTCAAATGTTTGCTGCACCCGGCCGCTATATCCAGGGCTACAAGGAACTCGATCGACTGCACCGGCATGTGGCATGGTTCGGTCGGCGGTTTTTGGTGATCACCACCCAAGGCCGCCTCGACAGTCTGAAACATACCCTGAACGCCAGTTTCGGTGCCGAGGACACTCAGCTGCATTACGCGATTTTTTCCGGCGAAGTGACGCGGCAAGAAATCCAGCGGCTCACGGCAAGCATCGACTCCTTTGAATGCGATGGTGTGATTGGGGTCGGTGGCGGCAAGGTACTCGACGTCGCCAAAGCCGTTGCCAATCAGGCCAAAGTGCCGCTGTGCATCGTCCCCACTATCGTTTCCAACGACGCGCCCACCAGTTCGCTATCGGTGCTGTACACCGAAGCGGGCGCGTTTGACGACGTGCTTTTTTATGAACGCAGCCCGGACGTAGTGGTGGTGGATACCTGGATCATCGCCCAGGCGCCGGTGCGCATGCTGGTAGCCGGAATGGGCGATGCGCTGTCGACGTATTTCGAAGCGCGCACCTGTGTCGAATCGCACCGGGACAATTTTCTTGGCAATGCCGGTGCGGGATTGAAGGAGGGCGGCGGCGGTGCCAAATCGACGCTGACTTCCATGGCCATCGCCGAGCTGTGTTATCGGGTGCTACTTGAGGATGGCCTGCAAGCCAGGCGCGCCGCTGAACAGCAATGCGTGACCAAGGCCTTCAATCGCGTGGTGGAAGCCAACGCACTCATGAGCGGCATCGGCTTCGAAAGCAACGGCGTGGCGACTGCCCATGCAGTGTATTGCGGGTTCAGCGAACTGGGTGTCCGGGCGACGATGTACCACGGCGAGTACGTGGCTTTCGGCGTGCTGGTGATGCTGGTGCTCGAAGGCAAATCCAGCCGTGAACTGGATACGGTGCTGAGGTTCTGCCTAAGCATTGGTTTGCCGGTCACTTTCGAAGACCTGGGGCTGACCGATATCACCGCACACGAACTCGACTGCGTGGCGCGCACCGCCGCCGACCCTGGCCAGACCAGCAACGTCGAGCCGTTCGAAGTGACCTTCGACGAAATGAAAGCGGCACTGATCTCGGCCAGCGACCTTGGCCAACTCTATAAAAATGGCGGGTCGCTGCTGGCGGGATAAACCCGGTTGCAGCACACGCGCCATTACTACAGGTGAACTGATGAAAGCATTTCAGGCAAGTCTGCCGCTGACCCTGGATTTTGAAGTCGGGGCGATCAAGCGCATGGGCGAGAAGGTAGAACCGTTCGGCAAAAAGGTCTTCCTGATGGTCGACCCGTTTCTTCAGGGCAGCGATCTGATCGCGCAAATTACCCGTAGTTTTGCGGAGCGTGGTCTGCAGTTTCTCGAGTTCTACGATATTGTGCCCAACCCGCGGCACACCACGATTGATCGAGCGGTGGAGCAAGTTCGCCATAGCGGTTGTGATGTGGTAGTAGCGGTGGGCGGCGGCAGTGCGATCGACTCGGCCAAAGCCGTGGCGTTCGTTGCCGTTCATGGCGGCAATTGCTGGGACTATACCGAGCGCCTCGGTGAAGCCGTCACCCGCCCGCAAAGTCGCGGCCTGCCTTTACTGGTGGTGCCGACCACTTCCGGTACCGGCACCGAAGCCACGCCCTTTGCCGTCATCAATAATCCTGAATTGGGCCTCAAATGCGCCATCGTCAACCCGTTCATCTACCCTGATGTGGCCCTGATCGACCCGCAGATTCTGGTGTCGAAGCCGCCGAAGCTGACCGCGTTGACCGCTGTCGACACCTTCTGCCATGCCCTGGAGGCGTACATCAGTATTCACTGCACGCCCTGGGTGGAAATGGTCGCGCTGGAGTCGATTCGGCTGTTCGCAGCCAATGCCCGGCAGTGCGTGGAACACGGCGATGACCTAGAGGCGCGCGCCCGAATGGCGTTTGCTTCGACTCTCGGCGGTATGGCGATTGCGAGTGCCGGCGTCACGGTTTCCCATGCCCTGGGTCAGCCATTGGGGGCGATGACCGACGCACCGCATGGCGGCACCGTCGCGGCCAGCACGCCTTATGTCATCCGCTGGACGCTGCCGGTGTGTGCGGACAAGTTCGCGCGGGTGGCCGGGATTCTCGATCCGTCGACGCTGAGGCTTGCAGAAACCGAGCGCGCCGAACGCCTTCCGGACATCCTGAAAACACTGTTTACCGCCTTGGGCGTCACCGACACCTTCCGCAGCTACGGTCTGCGCCCGGAACAGATTGATGAGTTTGCCCAAACCGTCTGGACCAGTTTCAACCAGGACCTGGCCTGTCACCCGAAAAAGATCAACAGCAAAGAGGAGGTCTCCGCCATCGTGAAAATGTGTTTCTAACCCAAGTTTCTGTCACGCAGTTCTGAAGTAAGAAGTTTGACCGACCCGCGAGTTGGGTTGGCGGGGTTTTGCATGCTCGAAAAACACTAAGACCAACAATAAAAACAGTTTCGGGAACAATAATAATGACCAATAAAACGACAATTGCCGTCGGACTTTTGAGCGCCTGCGCATTGCCAGGTGTTCATGCAGCCACTTACTCGCCGGATAATTTCCTGCTGGGGGACTGGAATGGCGAACGTGCGCGCTTGCATGAGCAGGGTGTGGACTTTCAGCTGACCTACGTCAACGAACTGGCCTACAACACCCAGGGTGGCGACGAGCACAAAGGGACTTACAGCGATCAGTTGATGCTCGACAGCAACTTTGATTTACAGAAATTGTTGGGCTGGCAGGGCGCCAGTTTTCGCATGACACTGAGTAACCGCAACGGCGAGAGCCTGACTGCCGAGGCCGGTACTAACACTTTGCTGGCGGCCCAGGAAATCTATGGTTACGGCAGCGTCACGCGACTGGTGCAGTTCTATTACCAGCAGGCGCTACTGGATGATCGACTGGTGGTGAAACTCGGCCGCTTGCCCATGAGCGGTGATGTGTTTCCGTTTTCGTGCAAATTTCAGAACCTGACGTTCTGCGGCACAGTGCCCGGTTACATCACGCCTAACTGGTTCACCTGGCCCGTCAGCCAGTGGGGCGCGGCCGTGGCGGCGAAGCTGACCGACGAGTTGTCCGTCAATGCCTCGCTGTATCAGGTCAATCCGCGTTTCACCGAAAACTCCCAGGGCCTTAACTTTGGCAGTCCGTCCGGCACCACCGGCTACCTGGCTGTCGGAGAGTTGGCGTGGAAGCCCACCCTGAATGGATTGCCCGGCAGCTACAGAGCGGGGATCTGGCGCAATACCGGCGACTTCAACGATGTCTATCAGGACGTCAATGGCCAGCCGATCGGCCTGACTGGCAATGCGCCGGATCAGCACGATCAGGCCAGTGGTTATTACGCGATGGCCGAGCAGCGGGTCTATCAAGACCCGAGCAACAGCGCCCGTGGTTTGACCCTGTTTGCCAACTTCATCCAATCGGATCGCGATGTGTCCTACGTGGAAAAGGTCTTTCACGTCGGCGCGTTTGTCAGCGGCCCGTTCGCGGCGCGGCCTCAGGATGAAATCGGCCTGGCGATCGGTCGGCTTGAGGTAAATGAAAAATCCACCAAGCGTATTCGACAACAAAACGCTTTCACCCTACCGGCGCCGGACACCGAATATCCGATGGAACTCTACTACGGCATCAGCGTGACGCCGGCCCTGACGCTGCGACCCAATGTGCAATACGTCGCCAGTCCCGGCGGACTGAGCGGGGACAAAAGCGTCGTGGTCTTCGGCCTGAAAACCGAGGTTAGTTTCTAAGGAATTACACGCTTTTTGCGAATATCACTTGTGAATAAAACACCCAAACAGGAGACGCAACAGCATGAACACTCTCGTTGATATCGCTGCGGTCCAGCAGCGAGTCGCCGCCCTGAATCTGCCAGGGAAAGCCTTCATCAATGGCCGGTTCGTCGATGCCTTGAGCGGCGAAACCTTCGCCAACATTTCCCCGCGCAACGGCCAGGTGCTCAATCACGTGGCGTCCTGCCAGGCAGAAGACGTCGACGTCGCGGTCAAGGTCGCTCGCCAAGCGTTCGACAGCGGCGTGTGGTCGCAGCTGGTACCCAAGGAACGCAAGAAAATTCTGCTGCGTTTCGCTGCGTTGTTTGAGCAGCACATGACGGAACTGGCGTTGCTGGAAACCCTCGATATGGGCAAACCGGTGTCCGAAAGCGCCGGCTTTGATGTGCATGCGGTGCTTGAGTGCCTGCAGTGGTACGCCGAATGCTGTGACAAGGTTTACGACGAAATTGCCCCTTCAGGACCGGGCGCATTGGGCATGATTACTCGCGAAGCCATCGGCGTGGTTGCCGCCGTGACTCCGTGGAATTTCCCGATGCTGATGGCGATGTGGAAAGTCGCCCCGGCGCTGGCGATGGGCAACTCGGTCATTCTCAAACCTGCCGAACAGTCTCCGCTGACGGCACTGCGCATCGCCGAGTTGGCCGCTCAAGCGGGCATTCCACCGGGTGTGTTCAACGTGTTGCCGGGCTTCGGTCCTACCGCAGGCCGTGCGCTTGGGTTGCACATGGATGTCGATACGCTGGTGTTCACCGGCTCCGGTGAGGTCGGGAAACTGTTCCTGCAGTACGCCGGCCAGTCGAATATGAAACGGGTGTGGCTGGAGTGCGGCGGCAAGACCCCGAACATCATTCTCAATGACTGCCGCAACCTGGAAAAGGCTGCCACTACCGCTGCCAGGTCAATGTTTTTCAACCAGGGTGAAGTGTGCGTGGCGCCGTCGCGATTGATCGTGGAGGAGGGCATTCGCAACGAGTTTGTCGCCGAAGTGTTGAAAGTCGCCCGGACCATCGCCGTCGGTGACCCACTTGATCCCGCCACCCAACTCGGAGCGATGGTCGACAAGGCGCAGATGGATCGCGTGCTCGGCTACATCCGAAAAGGCTCGGAAGAGGGCGCCCGCATCATCCTGGGCGGCGAGCGCGCCGTTGGAGCCTTGGCCGACGGTTTTTTCATCCCGCCGACGATCTTCGACAACGTCACCAATGACATGACCATTGCCCGCGAGGAAATCTTCGGCCCCGTCTTGTCGGTGATCAACGCCAAGGATCATCTGGATGCGGTGCGCATCGCCAACGATTCGCCCTACGGCTTGGCCGCCAGTCTCTGGACCAGTGACCTCTCGCGAGCCCATTCGATCATCCGTTCGCTGCGCGCCGGCAGCGTCTGGGTCAACTGCTTCGACGGTGGCGACATCACCATGCCGTTTGGCGGTTACAAGCAATCGGGCAACGGTCGTGACCGGTCATTGCACGCGCTGGACAAATACTCGGAACTCAAGTCTGCGTGGATCGATTTGCAGGGCTGAGACGTCAACGAGCAACCGGTGCTGTGTGTGACAGCACCCGCGGCACTGAACAAAATCAGTGCACTGGAGAATAATAATTATGAAGCTGTCAGCTGTTCGATCAATTACCACATTGGCCTTGCTGGGCCTGATCGGCACTCACGCCTGGGCTGCGCCCAAGCATGAAATCTATAGTTTGATGCCCAATACCGCTTTGTCCGGGGTGATTGACCCCGACATGCCTGATCGCACGTCGATCAACAAAGCTTTGCCGCTGAAAAAGAAGGGCGAGCGCCTGCGGATCGGCTGGACTGAAATCACTCTGGGCAACCCCTGGTTTGTCACGATGATCGATGATTCGAAAATCATCGCCAAAAAGTACAACTACGACATTGAACTGCAAGTGGCGGACGGTGATGTCGCCAAGCAGAGTGCCCAGGTCGATAACTTCATTACCCTGGGTGTAGACCTGATCGTGATTGATCCAACCGATGTCCTCGGTTCGGTGTCGGATGTCGAACGTGCGGTGGCCGCCGGCATTCCGGTGATCACCGTCGGCACCGCCCCGGACGCCCGAGCTCCCGTCATCACCACCAGCACCGGCAACCCGTACGGCAGTGGTTTCGAGGCTGGGCGTTTCGTGGCCGCCAAGACCGATCCGGCCAAGGTGATCAACGCCGCCATGGTTATCGGGGTGATGGGCAACTCCACCTCTGAAAGCCGGCTCAACGGCATGATCTCCGGGATCGTCTACGCCCGTGCACAAGAGCGCAAGCTGGGTTTGTCCAAAGAAGACGCGATGCTCAAAGGCTTCAAGCTGTTCCAGCAAGTCAAGGCCAAAGGCAGCTTCAGCTGGCCGGAAGGTGGCTTCAACGTGTTGGCTTGGGGGCGTGGTGACTGGACTGAAGAAGGTGGTCTGGCCGCCACAGAAGACATCCTTTCGTCCCAGGGCGACAAACTCAATCTGGTCTTGGCAGAAAACGACTTCATCGCCATTGGTGCGATCAATGCCCTTGAAAATGCCGGCAAGAAAAACAGCGTGATGGTCGCTTCCGGCGCCGGCAGCTTTCGGGTTGCGCTGGACTTGATCAAACAAGGCAAATTGTTGGTGAGCGCTACCAACAGTGGATCGGAAACCGGTGTAGCCGCCATCGAGTTGATCCATCAAATGCTCGACAAAGGCTTGAACGCCAACAATCTGCCGCTGGCGTCTTACTTTCCCGTCACGTTGATCACAGCAGATAACGTCGACACCTTTATCAAGGCTGACAGCCTGCCGCCGTCTACCGACACCGTTCCACCCTTCCGTTCCATCGAGCAGATCAAAAGCGCGATGAAGTGATTTCGCGAGAGTGAACCGGCTTGTGACCACCGCGTTTTTGTCGGTGGTTACAGTTCGAACGGTGACGGCTTATAGACGGTGAACAGTATGAATGCGATACACAAACCTGCCGTAGAGATGCTCGACATCTCAAAGAAATTCGGCGGTATCAGCGCGCTGGACAATGCGAGTTTCTCGGCACGAGCAGGGGAAATTCACGCGCTGATGGGCGAGAACGGCGCCGGCAAGTCTACCTTGATGAAAATTCTGTCCGGCGCCTATGTGCGCGATACGGGTGAGGTGAGCCTGAGCGGCGAAAAAGTCGATATTCGCAACCCTGGCGATGCTTTGAAACTGGGTATTTCGATCATCTACCAAGAGTTTGCGTTGGCCCCGCATTTGTCGGTGGCCGAGAACATCTGCATCGATGATCTGGGCAAGAGCAAGGGATTCGTGCAGTGGGCGGCCATGCGTAAAAAGGCCCGGGCAATTCTCGATGAACTGGGTTTCAGCGATATCGACGTGCGCCAGCCCGTTGGCAGTTTGCCGGTGGCGTATCAGCAGGCGGTGGAGATCTGCAAGGCGCTGTCGCGGAATTCGTCGGTGCTGGTTTTCGATGAACCCACGGCGGTGCTGACCTCTCATGAGGCGGAAAAGCTGTTCAAGATTCTTGATGAGTTGCGCCGCAAAGGCGCGTGCATTGTTTACGTCTCGCACCGCATGGATGAAATATTCCGCATTTGCAATCGCGCCACGGTGCTCAAGGACGGCAAGACGGTCGACACGCTGGAACTGGCAGACATTACCGAGCGTGACCTGATCGAAATGATGATCGGTCGAGAGCTCAGCGATCTATTTCCTCCGCGCAACAAACAGCTTGGCGAAGTCTTGCTCAAGGTTGAGCAACTGAACGCCGGACGTCTGGTGCGCGATGTCAGTTTTGAGGTTCGAGCGGGGGAAGTGCTGGGTTTTTGTGGGCTGGTGGGCGCCGGACGTACTGAAACCATGCGGGCGATTTTTGGCGCGGACCGGAAAACCTCCGGCAGCCTTTACCTCGAAGGGCGAGAGATCCATAACCGCACCCCCCGTGAAGCGATTGCCAATGGGATCGGCCTGTTGCCTGAGGACCGCAAGCAGCAGGGCGTGCTGCTGGAGATGTCGATCAGGGTCAACGGCGCGCTGCGCCCCGACAGTCCCTACACCGGGCGTATGGGCTGGATTGCCAGTGGCCGGGAAACCCAGGGAATCGAAGCCTTGCGCCAGCAACTGGCGGTCAAAACTCACTCGATAGAGCAGTTGGTTGGCGATCTTTCAGGCGGTAATCAACAGAAAGTCGCCCTGATGAAATGGGTCGATGCGGGCTGCCGCGTGTTGATTCTCGACGAGCCGACCCGCGGGGTCGATGTCGGGGCCAAAACCGAAATTTACCGGGTGATCAATGACCTCGCCGAACAGGGTGTCGCGATCATCATGGTCTCTTCGGAAATGATTGAAATCATCGGTATGTGTGATCGCGTGCTGGTGATGCGCGAAGGCGCGATCGCTGGCGAACTGGTGGGCGAGCGCATTAAAGAACAGCAAATGATTTGCCTGGCAATGGGAGTCGAGCACCATGAGTAACCCTAATTCCAAGCTGGCCACGGCCGAGCTTCTACAGAAACAAAATCCCGGCGACGAGGGCCGGGCTGACCGACGTTCGTTGCAACGGCTGTTTCTGCAACACAACGCGCTGGTGATGCTGGTGATACTGATCATCGTCGCGAGCGTGCTGTCGGCGGACTTTTTCACCTATCAGAACATTGGCAATCTGTTGCGCCAATTGACACCGTTGCTGCTGGTCAGCGTCGGCATGCTGATCGTGATCCTCACGGCAGGCATCGATTTGTCTGTGGCGTCGGTCGCGGCAGTGGGTGGCGTAGTGGTTGCCATGACGCTCAATGTGCTGCCGGTCGACGGCAGTCTCGGGTTGCTGCTGGCCGTAGCAATTGCGGTGACGGCCGGTGTCCTGATGGGCCTGATAACGGGCACTTTTATCGCCTACTTCCGCATGGCGCCTTTTATCGCAACGCTTGCGATGATGACGGTCGCCCGCGGCTTGGCGTTTATCCTGTCCAACGGCCAGCCACAACGTCTGGATGACCGGCTGGTCAGTGCCCAACTGCTGCGTGATTTCGGTCGGTTGGCCGATGGCGTGCTCGGCATCCCGTGGCCCGTGTGGCTGGCAGCGTTGGTGACGATCGTGTTTGCATTGATCCTGCGCTACAACGCTTATGGTCGCCTGACCATTGCCAGCGGCAGCAACGAAACAGCGGTGCGCCTGGCCGGAATTCCTGTCGAGCGCTACAAACTCGCTGCGTATGGTATTTGCGGCGGCCTGGCGGCATTGGCCGGGGTTGTGATTGCCTCGCGTTCGGGGGTGGCAACACCTAGCGCGGGCATGGCGCTTGAGCTGGACGCGATCGCCGCTTGCGTGATCGGGGGCGCGTTGTTGTCAGGTGGCAAAGGTACGATTTTTTACACCGTCGTCGGCGTGCTGGTGTTGGGCCTGATCGGCAATATCATGAACCTGTTGAGTGTGCCGGCCTATCCACAGCAAATTATCAAAGGCGCGATTATCGTCATCGCGGTGTTGTTGCAAGGCGTTGGCCGCCGGGACGCGCGCATTTAAGCAGATCCGTCGGGCAGAGTGGCAGGCGTATGTTGATGATGTATGATGCGTTTTCGACGTTTCAGGTCGACGGATTCACAAGTCTGTCGTCCGACGCACAGTAATCAACCATGGAGACCGAGTCATAGTGACCGTGCATAAGCCCATTGATAAAGGCAACTTGAGCGAACGGGTCTATTCCATCATCCGTACAGCATTGATGGATGGGCAATATCAACCCGGGGATCGGTTGCGCATCAGCACGTTGGCCGAGCAGTTCGGCGTCTCGATCACTCCCGTGCGGGAAGCTATTTTCCGCCTGGTCAGCGATCATGCGCTGGACATGAAGGCGGCCACTTCGATCTACGTGCCGGAGCTGACGGTCAGTCAATTGCGGGAAATCCAGTTGATCCGTCATCTGCTGGAAGGTGAAGCGGCAGGCGTTGCGGCGCAGCGGATCACCCAACCGGAACTGGCGAAACTCGAGGCTATTCAGGACGCGTTCCAGAAGGCGGTCACGGTCGATTACCGGCAGGCCGCGTTGCTCAATCGGGAGTTCCACTTCGGCTTGATCTCTGCGGCGCGCATGCCTGTGGTATCGAAAACCCTGGAAAACATGTGGGTCATCATGGGGCCGCTGCTGAGCCGGTTCCACGCCGAGGTGCCCAAGCGGGAGCTGGCCAGTGCCAAGCACAAGCACTTTGAAGTACTGGAAGGATTGCGCACCCGCGACTCGGTCAAAGCCAAAGACGCGTTGCAGGCCGATATCGCCTGGGGTGAGTTGATGATCGAATGGCTGGAAAAAAAGGAAAACCTGGCTGAGACGTAGTCACAATACCGTTGTCGGATCCCGTTAAACCAGTCGCCCGAGCTCCACTCCAGAAGTCTCGGGCGATGTCGTTTTTACGGTTGGCTGAATTCGATCTGGCTTGACTCTTTCAGCCGGGCGACCCATTTTCCACCGTCGCCACCTTGCTTGAGAGCATGCAACGCCTGCGGCAGGTTGTAGAAGTCGAAGTCCTGGCGCTTGGGGATGATGAGGCTGCCGGCGAGTAGTCCTTCCAGCAGAAGTTCTCCGGCCTGGCGCAGCAACTGCCGATCACTGAGGCTGGCGTGGGCATGAAAGCTGTTGAGCGCTACCTCGTGCAGGGAAATCGCAGTGGTGAAAGCAGGCAGGGGGGCTGTTTCCTGCCGATCCTGAATACAGACCAAATGGCCGTTGTAACTCAACAGTGGTGTCAGTGTGGCGGCATGAGTGCCGCTGACGGTGTCGAACACCGCCTTCAGGCGCCGCTCACCCAGGCTTGCCCGGAGGGTTTGTTGCCAAGTGCTGTCCCGGTAGTCGAACACGCCAACGGCACCCAGCGCCTTTAAGTGTTCATGATGCCGTGGGGCTGCCGTGGCCCAGACCCGCCAACCTCGTTGCACGGCCAGTTGTAGCAACAGCAGGCCAACGGCGCCACCGGCACCCACCACCAGCACATCGCTCGGCCCGGTCACAGGCACTTTGTCCAACGCCTGCCACGCGGTCAGACCGGGGCAGGGTAACGATGCGGCGACGGTGTCATCCAGCGCCGCTGGCACCGTCAACAAGGTGTCCGCATCGAGCAAACAGAACTCGGCAAAACTGCCATCGCGCTCCAGCGACTGGTGATACGCCACGCGAGTGCCTGGCGTGATCGGCACACCGGCACCGCAGCTAACCACCACTCCCATGCCATCGACGCCAGGCACGTGGCCGGTTCTCCACGCGGGGTGGCCCCATTCAATGATTTTCCAGTCCACCGGGTTTAGCGCCAGTGCGCGGTTTGCCACCAGCACCTCCCCATGGCCTGGTTGTACAAACGGCTTGCGGATCAGTTCCAGGCCATCGATCCCCTTGCCTGAAGTCCAGGACCAGGCGGCGAAATCAGCGTGCATTGTGCGTCCTCATAAAAGGCGGGATTGAAGTCGTTTCGCCCGGTGATAAATCTTCGAGTGGACCATAACCGGCCACGGTTCAGGGACCAGTATCCTTGCCAGCGTGCGGAGGGGAACCGTCTGTCGATGCCCAGGTGTTGTGAAAGGAAATCATCAATCGGCTCAACGCCATTTCAGCGATGCTAAATGGCCGCAGCGTTGTGCATTCCGCCCATATAGCTGATGCCCTCGAGCGGACTTGCCTTCATCAATCTTTCGATTCAACGACGACCTTCAAGCGTTCCAGGCCTGTGCGGTAGAGCGCCTCGAAATGCCCGATGGTCTTTGCTTCATCGGCGCCGTGGACGTCGAAAATGCTCGACCAGGACGCCACCGTTGCCCCTTTGCCATCGGCTCGCGCAGACATGGTGCCGACATAGTTGATGACCGGAGAGGGCCCTTCAAGCAGGGCATAGCTATAGGTCTTCGCCGCTTCGTCAAACGTTTGCAAGTGCTCGACAATGATCGCGCCGGCAGCCGTTGTCAGATGACGCATGCGTCCTCCGTCGCTGAGGGAGCTGCTGGCAATGACGTCCAGCCAGCGGGGTAGGAGATCGAAGCCGCCAAGTAGTGACCAGACATCTTCGATGGGGCGTTCGATGGTGATCGAAACGTTGACTTCACTCATATATTCACCTGTATGGGAGGAGGGTATTCAAAGAAAGAATGACGTTACCGGTCGTGGATTAGCGGCGCTGATCAGCGGGAAGATAAGGCAGGCCATGGCGGTAACAGGGGGGAAATCGGGAAATTCCCCGTCAACAACGAAATACGGCCGTGGCGCGGGCGATGACTGATTGGCGGTCATACCGGTATGGTGTTCCGCCAGCGGGGTCTGTGCTGTCATCGCTCAGTGCGTCCTTGTGGCCCGAACAAGCCGGGGCAGATGAACCAGCACCAAGGTATGAATGAACAGAAGAACACCGGCAACCGAGGCGATCGCCGATGCTTCGCCACTCAAATATTGGGCCGACAGGAGACACACCAACGCTGCCATTTGGGTTAGCAGACGATGGCCCGGGGTGGACCGCGAAGATCTCGATGGCTCGAACACGCGGCCGGGCCAGGCATCCGGCCTGCCGTGCGAGCATGCGATTGCCAGGATGGCCACCGCGGCATAGATCCAGACGCCGATATCGCTGTTGCCTTCAGTCCGCATCAAGCCTGCGACGCTGGCTGTCATCAGCAACAACACGGCTGCAACGGATGCGACACGGCGATTGTTCATGGCGTCTCACTTGAGCCCATCGGCGCATCTACAAGCAAACGGAGCACATGAAACGGTGGCTGGCTGTCGTCCTCACCCGCATTGAGCAGGGGATGACGGTGCAACTGGTTTGCCGTGATGTAGAGCCATTTGCCCAGGGGATCGAGTTCCACTCCGTCCGGCCAGCCAAGCAAACGGTCGTCTTGGGCAAGAATACGGTAGCCCGCAGGCGAAGCCATTCCGATAGCGTTGTTCGCAATGTCAGTGACATAGACATTTCCCTCTGCATCGACATCAAACCCGTCGCAATGGGGCTTCTCACACCAGTATTCGACCGCCTCGCCCAGTGACGCGGAGCTGGCAGGTTGCGCCAGAGTATCGGTGGCGATCCGGTAGACCTTACGTGCAGACATCGAACCGAAATAGACCCAGCGGCCCAATGGGTCGATAGCGATTGGATTGAGACCGTATTGGTAGGGGACGACCTCGCCTTCCGGCGTGCGCAGCGCCAGCGGTTTTCCTGCGATCATCAGCGGTACATCTCCAGGCATCAACCCTGGATAGCACTCGAGTGATCGCCACGAGAGGCCTGTTTTCAGGTCGACTACGACGATCGCGGGATAGTCGCTGACGCCGCTTGTGTTCATCGTCATGTCTGCGATGTAAATGCGCTGGCGTCTCCAATCGATGACGAAGTCTTGGGTGAAGGAGCTTGGACGAAGGACGTTTTGCGGCAACACGATCAGCCGATGCAGGGCTTGTTCGCGATCATTCCAGGCGATGAGCCGTGGCTGTTGCTGCGCATTGCCCATGTCGAGGATCCAGACGATACCGTCAGGACCGGTGCGGATGCCGATCACCGCAGACATGCCGCGGCCATCCAAGCCGGGTTTGCCCGCCCAAGTCTCATTGGGATAGGCCGAATGCTCGCCGTCTGCCGACACTTCGCGCACCGAGATATCCGGTGTGATGATGGCGGATATCGACACCAACACTCGCCCGTCAGGCATGACCGTAGGGTTGCCTGGGCGCTCGCCCGGGAAAGTGGCGAAAATCTCCAAGGGGGCGCTGTTCATGGTTTGGCCTGCACGAACGATTCAGCGGTGCCGCTGGATGGATCGACAAAAATGATGTCGCTCGGATCGCGTCTTGGGGTATCCACCGAGACCATGAACAGCGGGTGTTCGAGGATCTTGGGCATGCCGTGAATAGTGAACTTCTTGAAGAACAACATTTCGCCCGGGCCAACCTCGAACTCTTCGCGGTCGCCCATGAAAAAGGTAGCGCGACCTGATAACACAATCAGGTATTCATCACAGGTGGCGTGGTAGTGCGCAGGGGTTGGGTGGTAAACGCGGAAGACGCGTGCACTGGCCTCATCCTCGTCGGTTAACCGGGTATCGACCAATAGCGTTTCGGCCGTTTCGGGGAACGTCTTGACGATCTCGTCAAGGTTGAAGGACGCGTGGGGCGCTGCCTCTACCAGTTTTTTTCGAGTGCTTGATTCGGTCATGTTGAAACCCTCATTCAGGCGCCATTCGAAGGACGCAGTGATGTTGTTCAGGGTTTCAGAATAAGCACTGAGTCGATGGCAGAGAACGCAGTGGTCGGGCACAAGATTTGAGAATTGAATTAACAATTCAGTCACTGGTGCACTTCACTGTTTTGCGAATCCAATTCCAAACTGCTGCGCCCGGCGATGCATTTCTGGCGCCGGCAGGCTGCGGCATAGTGGCGAGTACTCACTCTCGAGTTCAGCTGCATTGGAGACAAAAGATGAAAGTCAAAACTGCCGTTCTAAGACAAATGAATGTTGCGCCGCCTTATGCCCAGAGCAAGCCGATTGTGATCGAGACAATCGAACTGGCGCCTCCGGGTCCCGGCGAGGTTTTAGTGCGAATCCGTGCCGCCGGCCTCTGCCATTCCGACCTTTCGGTGATCAATGGTGACCGCCCTCGACCAATGCCTATGGCGCTCGGCCACGAAGCTGCAGGGGTGGTCGAAGAGTTAGGGGAGGGCGTCACTGATCTCCAGCCAGGTGACCATGTGGTCATGGTGTTCATGCCCAGTTGCGGCCATTGCCTGCCATGTGCTGAAGGTCGCCCAGCACTCTGTGAGCCAGGTGCCAAAGCGAATGCGGCCGGCACGCTGATAAACGGTTCTGTACGTTTGAGCAGTCCTGCTGGTCAGGTCCATCACCATCTGGGCGTCTCTGCGTTTGCCGAGTACGCTGTGGTGTCGCGTAACTCCGTGGTCAAGATTGATCGGGATCTGCCCTTTGTTGAAGCTGCGCTTTTTGGTTGCGCGGTGTTGACGGGGGTCGGTGCAGTGGTTAATACCGCGCAGTTGCGGGTAGGCTCGACCGCCGTGGTGATCGGTTTGGGCGGCGTAGGACTGGCATCGGTATTAGGTGCAAGGGCCGCCGGCGCAAGCAAAATTATTGCCGTCGACCTGTCCCCAGAGAAGCTCGCGCTGGCCAAAGAAGTCGGTGCGACTGCAGTGGTCAACGGAGGTGACGCTGACGCTATTGAGCAGGTGCTGCGATTGACCGGTGGCGGTGCTGATTACGTGTTCGAAATGGCCGGTTCGATCCGCGCTCTGGATAACGCGATGAAGATGACTAAGCGTGGCGGCATGACAGTGACCGCCGGACTTCCGCCACCAGGTTCGGCATTGTCGGTCAATGTTGTTCAGTTGGTGGGCGAGGAGCGCACGCTCAAGGGTAGCTACATCGGTACCTGTGTGCCGATCCGCGATATCCCGCGGTTCATCGAACTCTATCGAGATGGTCGCCTGCCGGTAGACCGGCTGTTGAGTGGCATACTTAAACTGGAAGACATCAACGAAGGCTTCGACCGCTTGCATGAAGGCAGTGCGGTTCGTCAGGTCATTGAATTTTGAGGAGTAGCGGCATGGCTGATTCAGACTTTCTTTCGACGCTCGACGACCCGACGCTATTTCGTGAGGCAAACTACATTGATGGCCAATGGGTGAAGGCGGGCGAGGGTCGTACGACCACCGTCACCAACTCGGCTACTGGCAAGGTGCGGGGGCGCGTGCAATCATTAGGGGCCAAAGAAAAGTCCATCCGGCGCTTTGTTTGCTCATCAAGGTTTCCACCCAGATGTTCGACAACGAAATCCCCGACAATTTCGAATGTGCCATGACGCCATCCTTGGGTCGGCGAGTTGACTGAAAAAAATTCATTACACCATTTTGGAAGCCGCCGGCCGGGATGATGCCAAATTCACGAAAGGCACTAAAAAAATGCTGATCATGGGCAAACTCGGCGTTCTCGTGACCGCTGCGCTGGCGACTTATCAAATCCTGAATGCTGAAAACAACCCCAAAGAAACGGCCCGACAAGGCGTCATCGTCGGTGGAGGTGCGTTAGTCGGCGTACTGCTGGGATGGGTGTCAGTGCGCTGTGTGGCCCTGGAGCTCCGCTCTGCGCAATTGCGGCGTCTTGGTGGGATCAGTGGCTGGTGGCGTCGCAGGCGGCGCGGTCGCGGACTCGCTTGATGAGGAACTGGAGGAGTTTTCGCATTGGGACATTTTCTGATCGAGCCACAACTGACAGAGGTCAGAGCCGCACTGTCTGAGCCATTCAACTATTTTCCGACCGATTACGATTACATCACGCGCCAAATCAAAGGCGTCGATCCTGACGTACTGTGCGAAATCTTTTTTTCAGAGGTAGCACCGGTGTGCTTCTCCAATCTTGCAGCAGTCTTGCCCACTGTCTGGACAGGCTTTGACCCCGACTGGCTCAGAGCTAGGATCGAGGAAAGGCTGGCGGCGCGTGAGGGTAATTGGCTTCGCAGACAGTTTGATAAAGCGCTGGTTCTATGGCTGAAATACAACTACGACTACATGTGGAAAGAGATCGCTTGCAGGCTTTGATTCTGAACGAAATGGACTTTTGACTCGCTGAACCGTATCCAAAGTCAGCTACATTGCCGGGTTTTTTCTGTACCTGTAACAAACCACTTTTTGCCGACCGCTGCCGGTAACGAATGACCGCTTTTGGCCGATTTTTGCCCAAGGCCCGGTTTTGCGCATGCGCTTTGGGAGCTAAGGTCGACAGTCCGCTGTTGGGTCATGCTCTACCCATTTCCTCGTACGAAGCATCGACGACCGTGATGCGCTCATCCAACAGGTTTCAGCAACATCCCGGATAATTTCCGCGAGCGTCTCAACATCCACACCTTGGGCCCTGATGCAGGCCAAGCGTCCGAGCGACCAATCGACAACGGAGCACTGTGGGTATTTCCCTAGCAGTGCGGACAGGGTTTGCTGAGGTGGTTCTTTGCGGATGTACATGAAGTCAAAGTGCGGGGCACTAGCATCCTGAAGCGAGTACCCCATAGCCCAGGCATTTGATGGGCCGGGAAAGCACATAGTGACGTTACGATGCACCCATTCGGGCCCACCGTTTTTGATGCGGTGAAGTACTTCGATGATCGAATGACAATCGGGTATTTGGATCATGTGATCAGGGTCAAACGTCCAACCAGACACAGGTTGAGCGGTGGCTTTACAGGCCAGAAGCGCAGTCATTCTTGCTTTTTTCTTCATCGCGTTACCTTGGGTTTTCGAACGTCCGCTTCTGGCCGATTGTTGTTTTTAATGAAGGGCTGCAATCGACACGAGACGCCAACCACCTGTTCCATTATTTCTGTCACTGGCGGGTCATCCACCCAAGCGTTGCTCGTTGCTCGACTGGAGCTGTCCGACGCTGCTCTCACCCCTCAAGCGAAAATCCGATGTTTTGTGGTCAGCGCCAATGCCAGGAACCCCACGACACTGATAACAAGCAAAAGCAGCATCACGTGCGAGTAGCCCGCGACGAACATCTGCTGTGAAAGCTCAATCGCGTGGGCGCCGGAAATACCGGCGTTCTGCAGAGCCTGGCTCGCGCCGGCCGGATCGGCGGCAAGTTTCCACTCCTCGATGCCCTGTGCCGCGAGCTGAGCGTTTTCGAACCAGTTTTTCACAAAGAGTTGGTACACAGACGTTCCGATCGCCAACCCTACTGCGCCCGTTACGTTGTGCAACGTCCAGGATGCCCCGGCAGCGCTGGCTCCCTCGGCCTCGTCGACCGAAGACAATGCTGCGACGGTGGAGGGCCCCAAAATACAGGCCCAACCAATACCCATGGCAGTGAACGCAAGAACGATGAGGAGCACGGCTGTGTTGATATCAAAAAACCACTGAATCGCGGCTGACGCGGCCAACAACAGACAGCCCGTCTTGATCGCTATCCAGGGCCCTTTGCGATCAACCCAGCGCCCGACAAGAGGGGATGCCACGGCCATGACCGCCGTCGTGGGCAAGAGCATCAGACCCACCACGCCTGCACCGTAACCCGCGACAATTTTCAGATACAACGGCATGAAAAACAGCGCTGTACAGTAAAAGACCGCCAGCACACAGGATGACGCCGTGGCAACGATGAACCCCGGCACTTTGAACAAATGAAAGGGCAAAATCGGCCACGTGTGTCGAGTTTCAATTTTTACCATCAGCACACTGAGTACCGCGACCAGCGCAACGCCAAGCAGAGTCTTTTCCGACATCCAGCCCCAGCTGCCTGCGTAGACAATTAAAAATATCAACATCGAAACGATTGCTGCGAGGAGCACGGCCCCGAGCCAATCCATACGCTGGGCGTCTCCGCCGGCCTTGGACTCCCTGACCGAAAAAAAACAAATCACAAAACTGATAATCACAACGGGCACATTCAATAGAAATATCGAACGCCACCCGTAAAGTTCAACTAGCACATCCCCTAAAACCGGCCCAACGGCGAGCCCCATGCCGTTGACGCCGAACAGGATGCCAAGCGCTTTGCCACGGTGGGTATCGGAAAATGCATTTGAAACGATGGCGGTAGACGCCGTATACAAGCCGGCGCACGCCACGCCTTGGAGTGCCCTGAAAAAAACCAGCCAGGCCAGGGAAGGTGCCACGGCCGCGGCGATGGATGCGCCGCCAAACAGCGCCATTGAAAGGTAAAGGCCCCGGCGTCGACCGTTACGATCCGCCAGGCGTCCCATGATCACCATCGTGGCGCTTAACGCCATGAGGAACGCCGATATGACCCACTGGGATTCCTTGAGACCCACCACGAAACCGTCCTGTATGGCTGGCATGGCAGTGTTGACGATGGTGAAGTCCGCGCAGCCTAAAAAACTCGCCAGGCTGACACCGGCGAGTGCCCACCAATTTTTGGCGGACTGACTTTTTACTGCTTCCAGTGGCATTAACGTAACCCCTCTTGAACAGTGGGCGAATTAGAAAGGCCGATACTGACGGGGCAGGGCGTGCCTCATCGCTCAGGCACGCGACCCGTTCCGCCCCGGATCTTATAACCGATCTCAGCGGTTGAGAAATGGACCTCTTCAGTTACGCAGTTGACCAACATCACAACCGGCCTCGCCAGTTATCTTTGCTCGATGTAAACACTGAATCGCTTTAGTTGCGCTTCGCTGTTGGTGATTTGCTGCAGGCTGTCTTCACTGCCATTGGCGACCAACAACGCGGCCAGTGTTTGGGACACCGCCAAGGCGGGGACCACTGACGGGAACAATGAAGGCGTGGTGTTACGCACCACAATCAATACATCGCAGGGGCTAGCTATCGGCGACACCGCGCTGTCGGTGATCGCGATGACTTTAGCCTGTTGTTCGCGGGAGAACTGCACGGCGCGAAGTGCATCTTGTGCATACGGGTGGTAACTGAACACCACCAGTGCGTCATCGGGACCGATGCGTCTTAGTTCATCCGCAAAGGCACCGCCGACGCCACTGAGCAACGTGGTGTTATTTAAAAACACCCCGCACACATAACTGAAGTAGTACGCGGCGGGGAACAAACTTCGCAGGCCGACGACGTAGATGTGCCTGGCATGGGTCAGGATGCCATGCGCGGCGATGATCGGCGCATACCGCTGCGCACTGAACGTGGCTTCAAGATTGCCCTGTTCGGCTTTCAATATCTCCCTGATCAGTTCGCAATTCTGGTCGCCGTGGGAGCCTTTTCTCAACAAGTCGGCTCGTTGCGTGAACATCGAGTCTCGTTCAGTCAGCCACTGGCGAAAGCAGTCTCGCATCTCCTCATAACCACCGAAGCCCAACTGTTTGGCCAGGCGCAACATCGATGCGGGTTGCAGTTTGGCCATGGTTGCCACGGTGCGCATCGACTGCAAGGCGATTTCACCGGGATGATCAAGTATGAAACGGGCAGCGCGCCGCAGTGTGGGGGTCAGCGTGGGAAACGTCTCCTCGATCAACTTATCCAGTTGTTGCTTATCCATGGACACTTTCATCCAGCGCCACGGCGAGCGTGTCGACCGCGAATGCCAGTTGTTCGGGGGTGCTGATATACGGCGGGGCGAGCAGAACGTGGTCACCGTTGATGCCGTCGAGGGTGCCGCCGCCGGGGTAGCAGAGCAGGCCGTGGGTTTGCGCCGTTTTTTTGATGTGGGCGTTCAGGCGCAACTCGGCGGGAAACGGCACGTTACCGTCGCGGTCCTGCACCAGTTCAATCGCCCAGAACAGCCCGCGACCGCGTATGTCGGCCACATGGGGGTGATGGGCGAAGCGTTCCTTGAGCAGGCGAGCGAGCAAGTCGCCGCTGCTGCGAACCTTGGCGCAGAGTTGTTGGTCGACAATTTCCTGCTGCACGGCCAACGCGGCGGCGCAGGCGATGGGGTGGCCGACGTAGGTATGGCCGTGCTGAAAACTGCCGCTGCCGGCATTGATGGTGTGCACCACTTTATCGCTGGCCATCACCGCCCCGATGGGCGCAAAGCCGCCACCCAAACCTTTGGCCAGGGTCATGATGTCAGGCAGTACGTCTTCCTGTTCGAAGGCGTGGTAAGTGCCGGTGCGGCCGATGCCGCACATCACTTCATCGAGAACCAGCAACACGCCATACCGGTCGCAGATTTCACGCATCCGCGCCATGTAGCCTGGCACTGGAGCCACGGCGCCCGACGTCGCGCCGACCACCGTTTCAGCGACAAACGCCGCCACGGTTTCCGGGCCCAATTGCAGAAAGGTCTGCTCCAGTTCCAGGCCGAGGCGATCCACGTAATCGGCGTCGCTTTCACCCGCCAACCGGTAGCGGAAAGCGAAGCACGGCGAGACCTGAGTGGTGGGCATGAGCAACGGTTCGTACAGCTTGCGCCTTGGCAGATTGCCGCCGATGGCCAGCGCGCCGAGGGAGTTGCCGTGGTAGCTCTGGCGACGGGACACAAAATGATGGCGCTGCAGCTCGCCGTTATCGACGTGGTACTGGCGCGCCATTTTCAGGGCGGTTTCCATCGCCTCTGAACCGCTGGAAACGAAATACACATGACCCAGCGTCGGTGGGCTCTGCTGCGCCATCAGGTTGGCGAGTTGCTCGGCCGGCTCACTGCTGAAAAAGCTGGTGTGGGCGTATTCCAGCGTCTCCAGTTGCTGCTTCATGGCCGCGATGACCTTGGGGTGGCCGTGCCCCAGGCAAGACACGGCGGCACCGCCGGAACCGTCGAAATAACGGCGGCCCTGGGTATCGATCAGGTAGCAGCCTTCACCCCGCACGGCGAGCGGAATGGTTTGGCTGGGGTTGCGGTGAATAATATGACTCATGTGGACACTTCCTTGGCGCCACCCACTGTGCAGGTGCAACGCGAGCAGTCTCGGTTGTTTGATTGTTTAAGGCTGTGAAACAAACGGTTTATCGGCGGGCATGGCAGGACCGTCGACGCCGCGATGAGCGTTGCCGAGGAACGCTTTAAGCCGCTCACTGCGGGGAGCGCTGAACAATTGCGCTGGCGGGCCTTGTTCCTCTATCCGGCCCTGATGCAGGAAAATCACTTGGCTGGAGACTTCACGGGCGAAGCTCATTTCATGGGTCACCATGACCATGGTGCGGCCCTCCCTGGCCAGTCCTTGAATGACGGCGAGTACTTCACCGACCAGCTCCGGGTCCAGGGCCGACGTGGGCTCGTCGAGCAGGATCATTTCCGGCTCCACGGCCAAGGCGCGCGCAATGGCGACGCGTTGCTGCTGCCCGCCCGACAATTGCGAGGGGTAGCTGTTGGCGAATTTCTCCGGGGCCATATGCACCTTGTTCAGATAGTGCAGGGCTTTTTCCGTGGCCTCGGATCGGCTGAGTTTCTGCACGCGCATCGGTGCGGCGATGACGTTCTCCAGTACGGTCAGATGCGCCCACAGGTTGAAACTCTGGAACACCATCGACAGTTGGGTGCGCAGGCGCTGCAATTGCCGGGCGTCCTTGGCTTGCAGGCTGCCGTCCCGGGCCTTTTTGAAGGCGATGGGGATCCCGTCCCAGATGATCTCCCCGGCCTGAGGCTGCTCCAGCAAATTAAGGCAGCGCAGGAAGGTGCTCTTGCCCGAACCGCTGGAGCCGATCAGGGTAATCACGTCACCGGCACTGGCGGTGAGCGATACGCCTTTGAGCACTTCGTGCTGGCCGTAACATTTGTGGAGGTCGTTGACCTGGAGTGTGGACATGTCGTTCCCCTTCGCAGCCCTGTGGGGCTGTCTTGTCATCAATGAGTTGAGCGAGGGCGCAAATAGGCTAGCCATTTGCCTTCCGCCAGACGAAACAGCAAAAACAGCAGGGCGGTGAAGATGGCGTACAGCACAAGCGCGGCAATGTAGGCCTCGTACGGCGAGGCGTAGCGCATGCTGATCGCGCGGCTGACGCCGGCCAGGTCGAGGAGGGTGATGCTCGACACCAGCGCTGTGCAGTGCAGGGTCAGCACCACTTCATTGCTGTAGGCGGGAATCGCCCGGCGCATGGCCCCCGGCAGGATGATGTGGCGCATCTGCGTCCAGCGACTCATGCCCATCGCCCGCGCCGCCTCGATTTCGCCGGGGACGGTTTTCTGGATGCAGCCGGCGAGAATCTCGATGCTGTAGGCCGCGGTGTTCAAGCCGATGGCCAGCCAGGCGCAGATGTAGGCTTCACGCAGGTAGGTCCAGGCCCAGCTGGAGCGGATCCAGCTAACCTCGGCCAGGCCGAAATAAAAGATGAAGATTTGCACCAGCAGCGGCGTGCCGCGAAACACGTAGGTAAACAGCCATACCGGTGTGCGTAACAGGGGATTGCTTGACACTCGCAGCAGGGACAGCGGGATCGCGAGAACGATGCCGAGTCCCAGGGAAGTGACGAACAACTGCAAGGTCAGCAACAGTCCCGTGGTGCGGGTGCCATCGCCCCACAAAAACAGCGCCATGTTGTCCAGGACGATCTGCCAATTCATAAGGTGATCTCCTTGCTGCCGGCCGCGTAATGCGTGGCGAGCATCCTCAGGGCGATCACCGAGATCGTACTCAGCAGCAGATAAATCAGCGCCGCCACCATCAGCAAGGCCAGGCCGTGACCGGTGGCTTTGCCGGCTGATCTGGAGAGAAAAATCAGCTCGTTGAGGCTGACCATCGAGGTGATGGCCGTGGCCTTGAGCATCACCAGCCAGTTGTTGCTGATGCCCGGCAGGGCGAAACGCATCATTTGCGGGAACACGATGTGCATTTGCACTTGCAGCTTATTGAAGCCGAAGGCCTGGGCCGACTCCGCTTGCCCCTTGTCCACGGCCATGAACGCCCCGCGAAACGTCTCGGCCAGATAGGCCGAATAAATCACCCCGAGGATAATCACGCTGGCCGTGAAGGCATCGATGTCGACTGCGATGAAGCCCATGCGCTGACCCAGCAGATTCAGCGCGGTTTGCCCGCCGTAGTAGAGGAACAGCAACCAGACGAAGTCCGGTGCGCTGCGCATCACCGAGGTGAACCCGGTGGACGGCCACGCCAGCCAGCGGCTTTTCGAGAGCTTGCCGTTGGCCACCAGCAGGCCGAGCGCCACGGCGACGGCGAATGAGCCCACGCCGACTTTTATCGTCACCCACGCGCCGGTCATGATGCTGTCTGCGTATCCATAAAGCATGTCTGCGGTCTCACTGTTCGGGAGTGCGTGGAGGTCAGCCAATCTGGATGATCGGCAGTTCCCGGGCGTACTCGTGGGGGGGCAGGTCACTGTCCAGGTAACGCGCGAATTTGTGTCCCTGGTACACGGCTGCGGCGATGGTGCCGGGGGCCATGCAGTCGCCGATGAGGCTGACGGTGCTGATGCCGGCATCGCTCAATGCGTCGGGCTGTGCGACCAGTTCTTCGTGCAGGGCATCCTCGGGCAAGCGCGCGGTGACGCTGATCAGCGCGTGGCATTCCAGCTGGCGGACCTGCCCGGTGATTTCGCAACGCAGGTGCACGACGCCGGCCTCGAGGCGGGTGACGTTGTGGTGGCGAACCAGGTCGACCTCCAGGGTCATCAGGCGCTTGAGGATGCTGGTCGATTCCAGGGTGTTGCTGGTCCAACTGGCGACCTGCACGGCAGGAGTGACCAGCGTGACTTTCAGTCCCAGCTCGACGCAGCGTTCAGCCAGGACGTTGCCCATGTAGTAATGGTCGTCATCGAAAATCACCACGGGGCCTTGCGGGACGCGGCCGGCCATCAGGTCGTCCGGGGTGAACACATTGGGCGCGTCGAAGCCCGGGATGGCCCAGCCGTTGGCCCGCCCGACGCCATCGCTGCGCCAGTGAGAGCCGGTGGCAATCGCTACGTGACCGGCGCCGAACTCAAGAATGTCCGCTGCGGCCAGCGGGCTTTCGCGGTAGATGGTGACGTTGGTCATCGGCAGCAACTGGCCGATGCGCCACTCGCGCACCCGGCCCCATTCGATCAAGCCGGGCAGGGTCGATTCGCGCAGCACCCGGCCACCCAGCTCACTGCTGGCTTCGGCCAGGTGCACCTCGTAGCCACGGCGGGCAGCGGACAAGGCTGCTTCCAGCCCGGCCGGGCCTGCGCCCACCACCAGCAGGGTTTTGTCCGAGCCCTTGGCCGGGATTTTTTCCGGGTGCCAGCCGCGACGCCATTCCTCGCCCATGGTCGGGTTCTGCGTGCAGCGCAGGTTGGAGCTGGAATAGTCGCTGGACACGCAGATGTTGCAGCCAATGCATTCGCGAATGTCGTCGGTGCGGCCTTCGTTGATCTTGTTCGGCAGGAACGGGTCGGCGATGGAAGGCCGGGCCGCACCGATGAAGTCCATCACGCCACGACGGATCTGGCTGACCATGGTGTCCGGCGAGGTAAAGCGGCCCACACCGACCACCGGTTTACTGGTCAGGGATTTGACGAAAGCCGTGTGTTCCTCTTGATAACCTTCTTTTTTGAAGCGCGAGGTGACGCTGTCGTTGGACCAACTGCTGACGTTGACGTCCCACAGGTCGGGCAGCTCGGCGAGCATGGCAATGATGTCGCGGCCTTCCTCGGCGCTGACAATGCCGTCCGGTCCCAGCAGTTCTTCGACGCCCAGGCGCACCGCGACCGCGCAACGGTCACCCACGGCGTCCTTGGTGTCCTCGATCAGCTCGCGCAGCAAGCGCACGCGGTTTTCCAGGCTGCCGCCGTACTCGTCGCAGCGATCATTCTTGCGCCGTTGCAGGAAGTGCATCGGCAGGCCGAGGTCGTGGGAGGCGTAGACGTAGACGATATCGAACTCGGCGCGCTTGGCGCGCAATGCCGCCTGACGGTGCCATTGACGCAGTTCGCGAATGTCGCTTTTGCTCATGGCCCGCGCCTGGACGGGTGAGTAATAGGTGATCGGCCGATGGGACGGGCCGATGGGGATTTCGCGGCTGTCGTAATTGGCGCACGACGGGCCGTGGTGCATGATTTCGATGCCTGCCAGGGCGCCATAGCCGTGCACCGCTTCAGCCATCAGGGCCAGCGCCGGAATGTCGAGGTCACTCCACAGGCGACCTTCATGAAACGGCGAGCAGTCGCTGCTGGGGTGAATCTCGACTTCTTCGGTACAAATAACCCCCCAACCACCCTCAGCCTTGACCCGGCGAAGTTCGGCGAGGCCACGTGGTTGTGTCCAGCCCATGCCGTTGCAGTGGGGCACCTGGAAAAAACGGTTCTTGGCCGTGACGGGACCTATTTTCATAGGCTCGAACAGGATGTCGAAACGTGGATCGCGAGACACGGCAAACCTCCCGGCTGATCAGGCAGCCGCTATTGTTATGTAGGCTTTGGGCGGACGCGGCACGCATGCCGCGTCCTGGAGCACATCAGAGGATAGGGACGTCGAAATACTTTTTGCGCACGGCTTCGTACGTGCCGTTGGCAATGATCGTCTGCAGGGCTTTGTCCATTGCCACCTTCAGGTCGACATCCTCTTTACGCAAGCCGATGCCCTGGCCCTCGCCGAAGTACTTGGGGTCACTGACCTGTTCGCCGACCAGCGCAAAACCGATGCCGTCAGGCTTCTTCAGGAACCCTTCGATGCCCGGAATGGTGTCTTGCAACGCGGCATCCAGACGACCGTTTTTCAAGTCCATGTAGGTTTCTTCCAGGGACTGGTAAGTGACGATCTCGGCACCGCCCTTGGCCAGCACCTCCCTGGCGTATTTCTCATGGGTGGTTTCCGACTGCACGCCAATGCGCACACCTTTGAGCGTTTCAGGTTTGGCCGCGTCATACGGGGCACCGGCCTTGGCGATCAGTTGGGCGAAGGAGGTGTAGTACTTGTTGGTGAAACTGATTTTTTGCTGACGGTCCGGGGTGATCGTCATGGACGCCGCAATGGCGTCGTATTTATTCGCCAGCAACGCCGGAATCATTCCGTCCCAGGACTGGATCGTCCAAGTACATTGGGCCTTCATCTGATCGCAGATCGCCTGGGCGATATCAATGTCGAACCCCCGCGGTTTGCCGTCCGGGCCCATTTCGTTGAACGGGGCGTAGGTGCCCTCGGTCGCCAGGCGAATCTCTTTCCAGTCCTTGGCGCTGGCGGTCAGCGCCGCCAGGCTCAATACAACAGCCAATACACCGTGCAACTTCTTCATGTCTGCTTTCCTCGGGAGTGATCAGTCGTTCAGGGTTTGCGCCAATGCGGCGTCGAGCAGCACGAGGGCTTCGTCGCACAGGTTTTTGTCGATCATCAGCGGCGGCATCAGGCGCACGGTGCTGGCGCCGCAGGTCAGCAGCAACAGCCCTTTCTGATAGGCGGTGTGCAACAACCGGTCGGCGAAGGCCTTGGCGGGCTTGCGGGTTTTGCGGTCGGTGATCAACTCGATGCCGATCATCAGGCCCTTGCCACGCACCTGGCCAATCAGGTCCGGGTAACGAGCTTGCAGTTCATTGAGGCGGCCCATCAGGTAGTCGCCCATCTGCGCTGCATTTTCCATGAAGCCGTTTTCGACCAGGTCCAGGGTGGCCGACGCAGCGGCGCAGCACAGTGGATTGCCGCCGTACGTGTTGCCGTGAGCGCCGCGTTTCCACTGTTGCATGATGGTTTTCTTGGCGGTGACGAGGCCGATTGGCAAGCCCGAGCCCAGACCTTTGGCCAGGGTCACGATGTCCGGCTTCAGCCCCCAGTGCTCGCAGGCGAACATCTTGCCGGTACGGCCGGCGCCCGATTGCACTTCATCGGCAATCAGCAGAATGCCGTGGCGATCGCACAACGCGCGCAGGCCTTCGAGGAAGCCGTCCGGCGGCACCAGGTAGCCGCCTTCGCCCTGGATCGGTTCGAGCAGGATGGCCGCGACTTCGTTGGCCGGGACGTTGCTTTGGAACAGCACGTTTTCCAGGTAATCGAGCACGGCCGCACCCTGGTCTTCACCCGCCAGCAACGGCCGGTAATTGTTCGGGTAAGGAATGTGCGTGACCCCGGGCATGCTCGGGAAGAACCCGGCCTGCTGCGTGTACTTGCTCGCGGTGAACGCCAGCGAGCCCATGGTCCGGCCATGGAAACCGCCGATGAAACCGATGAAGCGCGAACGGCCGGTGACGTAGCGCGCCAGCTTGATCGCGCCTTCCACGGCTTCGGTGCCGGAGTTGCAGAAGAAGGTCATGGCCGGCTCGCCGAACGGCGACAGGCGATTAATGGTTTCCGCCAGGTGCACCTGCTCTTCATGCCAATAGTCGGACGAGATGTGCAGGAATTTATCGGCGGCATTCTTCACCGCTTCGACCACCTTGGGATGGCTGTGACCGGTGGAGCAAACGGCGATGCCGCTGGCGAAGTCGATGAAGCGATTGCCGTCCACATCCCAGACCTCGGCGCCGCGGCCATGGCTCATGACAAACGGGTAGTCACGCGGGTAGGACGGCGAGACGACGGCGCTGTCGCGCTCGATCATCGCGAGGGATTTGGGGCCGGGCAGGGCGGTCAGCAGGTGTTTGTTCTGGCTGTTGTTCACGTGCGGTTTCCTCAGTAAAAACGCTTGAAGGGGGACTACTCGATGCGGGTCTGCGATTGCTCTCGCAGGTACTGCGGCAAGTAGTAGAACGAGGCGATGGCTTTGCCCGTGTTGCCCGAGCCTTTCCAGCCGCCGAACGGCTGATAGCCTGGCCACGCGCCGGTCGTGGCACCTTGGGGGCGATTGGCGTACGTGACGCCGGCCTCGATGTTGTCGAAGAACCAGTTCGTTTCCTGCGGGTTGCCATAAAAGCCAGCCGTCAGTCCGAACCGGCTGCCGTTGGCCCGCTGCAGGGCTTCATCAAGATTCTTCACGCGCGCGAGCATCACGATGGGCAGGAACATCTCGACTGTCCACAGCGGGTGGTCGAGCGGCGCTTCAGCCAGGGTCGGCGTGCAATAGAAACCGGCGCTGTACGACTCGCTCTTGAGCTGTTCGCCGCCGGTGATCAAGTGGGCGCCGTGTTGCTTGAGTTGCGCGCTGTAGCCGGCGAAATCGTCGTAGGCCTTGCGGGTCGAGACGGGCCCCATCCAATTGCCGGCGACGGCCGGGTCGCCGATCTGCAGGGCGTTGATTTTCTCCGCGAGCAACGCGATCAAAGCGTCAGCCACCGGTTCTTCAACGTAGATGCGCGACAGCGCCGAACACTTTTGCCCTTGCATGCCGAAGGCCGAACGGATGATCCCCAGGGCGGCGCGTTCGAGGTCCGCGTGCTGGCTGACGATGACCGCATTCTTGCCGCCCATCTCCGCAATGCAGGGTATCGGGTACGGTTTGGCGAACTGGGCACGGACGATGCGCATGCCCACGTCAAAGGAGCCGGTAAACGTGATGCCGGCGGTGTGCGGATGGTCGACCAAGGCCTGGCCAGCCACGCTGCCGCTGCCATTGAGGTAGTTGAACACCCCATCGGGAATGCCCGCGTCACGAATGCATTCGGCCAGCAGCAACCCGGACCAAGGGGTTTCACTGGCGCCCTTGAGCACCACGGTGTTCCCGGTGACCAGTGCGGCAGCGGTCGGACCGCCGGCCAGGGCAAATGGAAAGTTGTACGGCGCAATCACCACCCACGCGCCGTAGGGCTTGAGGACACTGCGGTTGGTGCTGACGAAGTCTGCGAGCGGATCATTAGGCAGGACGTGGTCGAAGCCCTGATTCTGTTCCATCAGGTCACAGTAGTGGTCGAAGAACACCGCCGTTTCCTGGACTTCGCCCAAGGCTTCCATGCGGTTCTTGCCGGTTTCGAGGCTGACGGCGGCGGCGATGCGATAAACCCGCTCTTCGATCAGGCGTGCGACTTGGCGCAGCAACGCGATACGCGCTTTCCAGGGTGTGGCACGCCAGGCGGGGAAGGCTTTGCGGGCAGCGGCCATGGCGCCTTCGACTTCCACCTCGGTAGCCATATGAAATCGGCCCAACAGCCAGTGCTGGTCGATAGGGCTGCGTTTTTCGATCTGTTCTGAGGTTTTTACGTTCTTGCCGTCGATGAACACGCCGAAGTCGCGGCCCTGGTCGTCCTGGGGGCCGTCATTGAACGCCCACTTGACCTCCCTCATCGCGATCTCGAACTGCTCGTGCAGCTCGGCGGGTGGATTGAACATCGTGGAATACGTCAGCTTGAAATCGCTCATTGGCTTTCCTCGGGTACCGGTGAGGTACGGCGACTTGGGGTTGAATCAGTGAGCGAATGATTCATCTGAATCATCAACTAGTCAATAGATTCAAATGAATTGTTTTGTCGCACAGCCGGCTCAGGATGTGTTTCGAGGCAGGCCCTGCGGGGTGATCGGTCAGATGAAGGGGATGGAGTGCGTCGGTTTGAATGGCTCATGGTGGTTTTTTTGCGGCCTCTCGGCACACGAGTCAACGTAAAAAAACGTGCAATGATTCACTTGTATTATTTTTATACTGAGAGAATCATATGGTTTGTACGTGCTTCATGCCGGGCATGGCCTGAGTGGGGCCGGTAGGGCGTTTCTTCAATTTGAACGAGGCACTGGCATGCGGTTTTCACCCTTTGTTGAGCGGATTTCAGGCGACGGTGTCGCCGCCTGGGATATTCACAATGCGGCATTCGAAGCCCAGCGGCGCGGTGAGGATGTCATCATCCTCAGCGTTGGCGACCCGGACTTCCCTACGCCTGATTTCATCACCGATGCGGCCATTCACGCCTTGCGTGAAGGCGACACCCATTACACCGAAATTGCCGGGCGCATGGCGTTGCGCGAAGCCATCGCGGCGCGTTACAGCACGTTGTTCGACCGTGAGTTGCAAGCGTCCGGCGTGATCATCGCGGCGGGTGCGCAGAACGCACTGTTCATCGCCTCGCTGTGCCTGCTGAACACGGACGACGAAGTGATTGCCCTGGACCCGATGTACGTGACCTACGAGGCAACGCTCAAGGCTTCCGGCGCCACCCTGGTGCGCGTGCCGTGCTCGGCGAACTCCGGTTTCCGCCTCGACGCCGCGGTATTGGCCAAGGCCATCACCCCGCGCACTCGGGCCATCTTCTTCTCCAACCCCAACAACCCGACCGGCGTGGTGCTCAACCGCGAAGAGCTGCAAGCGATTGCCGATCTCGCCATCGCCCATGATTTGTGGGTGGTGGTGGACGAGGTCTATGAAAGCCTGACGTTCGAGCGCGATCACCTGTGCCTGGCGTCGTTGCCAGGCATGGCCGAGCGGTGTGTGGTGATCGGCAGCCTGTCGAAATCCCACGCCATGACGGGCTGGCGTACCGGCTGGATCGTTGCCGACCCAAGCCTGGTCGCGCACGCGGAAAACCTGGTGCTGAGCATGCTTTACGGCTTGCCCGGGTTTGTCATGGAAGCTGCGCTCAAAGCGGTGCAGGCCCATGCAGACGTGACCCACGGCATGCGCGACATCTATCGTCGGCGTCGCGATCTGGTGGTCAGGAGCCTGTCGGATTGCCCGGGGATCAGCGTGCTCAACCCCGATGCCGGCATGTTCGTGCTGTTGGACGTCAGGGCCACCGGCCTGACCTCGCTGGAATTCGCCTGGCGCTTACTGCGCGAAGCGCGCGTCTCGGTGCTGGATGCGGCGGCGTTCGGTGAACCGGCGCAAGGCTTTGTGCGACTCTCCTTCACCCTCGGTGAAGAACGCCTGGAGCAGGCCTGCCAGCGGATTCGCGACTTTGTCCTGGTGTTGAAAGGCGAGGCGCCACGCCCGGTGATCTGCCGTGTGACCAGCGACATTGTGGTGGAGCCGGTCAAGGCCAAGACCATGATCGAAGTCGACGGCCTGCACAAACGCTTCGGCAATATCGAAGTGCTGAAAGGCGTATCGCTGACCGCCCGCGAAGGTGATGTGATCTCGCTGATCGGCGCCAGCGGCTCGGGTAAAAGTACGTTGCTGCGCTGCATCAACATGCTCGAAATTCCGGATCAGGGACGCATCCT